>JAAENL010000551.1 GCA_024224435.1 Halieaceae bacterium | reverse complement strand
TTGCCGTCTACTGGCTGTTCTGTGACGTGTACCTGCATTTGTCGAGCGAATGTTGGCCAAATTGTGTGCAGCAAGCTGGCCTTGACCGGTTCTTTCGGTGCATCCGCTTTATCGTCCCAAGCGAGCTGCGCCGTTAGCAGGACGTGATGGCAGGCGCGGGTGACGCCAACATAGATCAGGCGAGTATTTTCAAGCAGCCCTTTCTTTGTTTGCAGGTAACCGAGGTAATTATAAAGGCTCGCCTCCCCCGGCTTGCTTCCGTCATCAGCGGCCAACAGAAAATGGTGTGCCCCGGACACATCGGCATGCTCCTCCCAGCGCAGCAGATCCCTATCGTTACCCCGGGTCGACTTCCCAAGCTGGGGGATTACCACGCGGGGAAACTCCAGACCTTTCGCCTTGTGTAGGGTCATTAACTGTACAGGTGCATCCGCATCTCCGCCGCTCATGAACTGTTTTTCCAATCGGCGCTCCAGCCAGGGTATTTGTAATCCCACTCCTTCCGCCTCGGCCTGCTCCAGCAGCTGCATAAACTGCTCTACATCTGCCAGTTCTGCACCACGCTCAACACACTCGCGCCCGCCCATTTTCTCCCACGTTTGCTCCACGAGCACTCTCAATCCCAATCTGTCCTGCTTTTGTCGAGCGAATGCCAGGGCCGGTAGAATATGATTGAGGCTCTGTCTGCCCCGGTCACTGAGACCTTGTCGGCATTCGGCATCAAGGAGCGATTGCCAGACCGGCATGTAAGGTGCATCGTCTGAAAAATGAGCAACCTGCAACAGGTCTTTCAAGGAAAGCGCGCACCAGGGAGCCCGCAACAGAGAGAGCCAGGCCAGACGATCCGCGTCGCTAGCAAGCGCTCGACACAATTGCATTAGATCAGATACAACCGATGAGGCGGCAAGACTATCCATGTCCTGAGCATAGTGATCGATTCGCCTGCGTTTTAACTCATTGATGACCGGCTGCAGGTGACTGCGCCCACGCCCCAACACCGCAACCGTTTGTTCGGCGCTCGCGTGGCGCTCAATGTAGTCGCAAATATGTGCTACCTCCGCCTCCAGTGAGCCATCGCCGCGGAATCCGTGAATATCTACCGCCGGAGACAGACCGTCTGGGCGCACCGCAGTGGCCGGGCTATACTTAACCTGAGACGCCAAGGCGTCATTTTTTTGCGGGAACGCTCCGCGGAACGTTTCGTTCACCCAATGAACAACACCTCTGTCAGAGCGAAAGTTACATTCCAGTTGCAGATACTCAGGGACTACACCGTTGAAGCCTTGCTGCCGAGCGTTCAGGAATAAGCCAACGTTGGCGCCTCGAAAAGCATAGATAGACTGCATTGGATCACCCACTATCATCAGCGTTCGGGGTGCATCAGGATTTGCCGCATTGTGTTCATACCAGCCGCGCGTCAGCTTTTGCAGCAGATCGTATTGCGTCACAGCGGTATCCTGAAATTCATCTACCAGAATGTGTTCGATATGGTAGTCCAGTCGCAGAGCGAGATCGGTAACCTCATCGTCTTCGCCGAGAGCGAGCAGAGCTGACTGGGCAACCTGTGTGTGGTCCACCACGCCATGGCGTTCAAAAACCAGCAGTAATTCGGCAGCCAACAGCGGTAAAAGTCGTGACAGGTGCAGCACCAGTTGCCAGCTCTCACTGCCTTTCGTCATTACCGGCAGAATAGCGAGCAGCGCTAGCATTTCTTCCAGCCCCTCCACCGCTTCCAATGCCTCTCGCTGAGTAGCCCAACGCGCCTTCCATTGCGCTGCAGTCGCGTCACCCGCTGGAAAACCCTGTCTTTTATCGACTCTGGCGCGCCAGCTATCTGAGGCCGTAAGAAACAGTTCCCGTAACTTTCTCCAAGCCTCGATATCTGCTGCGGAACTTCCGGGAAAGTCGACTGGAAGATCTTCCGATCGATTTTTCGCTGCATACTGAAGCAGCGCCAGCAGCTCGTCACGATGCGTCTTCAACATATTATTCAATGCATTGAGCTCAGCGCTGACCAGGGCGTCTACTGCGCTGACCAGATATTTTTCAGTCGCCAATGGGTCACGGTTGACCTCAATATAGCTGTGCCACTGGCTGCGACGTGCCAGCATCGCGGTCAGTAGCTGCGCCAAGCGCTCCCAGTTGTTGTCGAAACTCTGCAATACCGCCTTGAGATCATCCGCAGCGGGGCCATCGACATCAAGATGGCTGAATAACTCCCGTACCGCTTCCTCGTAATACTCACCCACGTCGTCCTGCCCGCCCGCACGCCCCCCAAGTCCACTCAATATGGGGAGCTGCCGACTCAAAGAGGCGCAAAAACTATCGATGGTCTTGATTGTGAACCGCGAGTGATCACGCAGCAGCTGCCACCCCAGACGAGTATCGATTGACAGGACAGCATTGGCGAGATTTCGGGTTACCTGCTCGTGCTCACCGTCGACCGGGCGCCCGTCTTGTGCTGCTTGTAAAGCCTGAATGACTCGTTCCTGCATCTCCGCCGCTGCTTTGCGCGTAAACGTAATCGTGACAACCTGTTCTGGCCGTGACACTCGAGCCAGCAAGACCAGGTAGCGCTGAATCAGCAGTTCAGTTTTCCCAGAGCCCGCCGGTGCCGCAACGCAGAAGCTGCGCAGGGGGTCAAGGGCAGCACAGCGTGCTGAATTGTCTGCGATCACACTCATGCGCCCTCCCCCGGCGCGGACTCTTTATGCCCTACGCGGCAAAGGGGTTGCAGGCCGCACCAGGTGCAGGTCGACGCTGATAGAGGGTCTACCGCTGCTTTACCCGACAGAAAGTCATCTGCGAGGTCGGCCAGTATTTCGCGCCAGCGGGCGTTCAATTCCTCCCAGCTCTCGACAAGCATGCCCGCCTTCTGCGCGGCACCCAAATCCGTCTTTATGCCCTTTGCCGCTTCCACACGCCCCAGCCCCACGTAGCGACACTCGCCGGGGCGCACCTGCGCAAAGCCCAGAGCAGCAGCCGACTTCGGCTCCGCAACCCCGTAGAGCAACAACTGCGGTCTTGCGGGTCTCTCGCCCATCCAATCGCTTGTTCTCGATTTGGATGACTTATAGTCGATGATCACTCGCCCACCGTCAGGCAACTCGTCAATCCGATCAACACGCAGTCTGAGGTGCAACCGGTCCAGTTCCAATTCCAGAGAATGCTCGCGTGCAGCCACCTTGAACGCGCCGCGCTGTCGCTCGACCGCAAGCCATTCCTGCAGCAAGGTCGACATGCGTTCCGATTCAAGCACCCAAAACGCCTCGTTGAGTGCCGACCCCATTTTACGTCGACCGCCCTGGACAGCAGCCTCTACGGCTCGGGAAATCGCTGCAGCCTGCGACGCGGCATGCAGTGCAGCGAGGCCCTCGTGATCCTCAAGCTCGCCCCATAACACGTAAAGCGCCTCATGCAGCAGGGTGCCCCGATCAGCGGGCGATAGCCCGAAACCGAAAGTCCCCAGTGGGGTAACGCTCAATCGCTGCCGCGCAAATGCTGAGAAAGGACAGTTTGACTGTGCCTCCAGTAAACTACTCCCGCTACGCACCACCGCCATGGGGTCCAGCGGGGGCGCATCGGAGTCGTCTTCAAACGTCAGGCGACCCCGCTGCTGCGTCTCCAGCCAGCTAACTGCAACAGCCGGAAGCGCCTCGATAGGCGCCTCTGCAAATTCCTGCAACAGCGGACTGGCGCGATCCGCCACGCCGTCAACGAAGCAGCTGTAACTGGCGTGAACGGTGCCACAACTGCGCAAATACTGTGCCATGCGGCCTCGGGCAAACTCCCATTCATGCTCTGCAGTGGCGCGGGGCATGTCGTTACGAACTTGCAGTCGGATCGGTAAAAAAGCATTCGGACGAGCTGCTGCAGGCCATACGGACGCTTGCACCCCGATTATCCAGAGGTGGTCGAAGCTCAGTCCAGCGGCCTCTAGCGGGCCGAGTACCTGAACACCTGCATCTACGGTTTGGGGGTGAGACACAGTACGCAAACAGGTATCACGCAATAAGGATAAGGCCTCAGGATAAGACAGCGGGCCACAGACAGCGTCAAAACCGCGGAACGCATCGAGTACACGCCCCCACGAATCCATCTGCTGGTACTCGAGGGAGTCGAGCCCTCTACCGGGCCAACCCCACAGCCCCAATATCGTCCTGTAGCGGCTCATCCAAACGGAGGGCAGTGCCGGCTGCTTCAATTCTGCCATGCGGTACAGGTCAAGGAGGTACTTGCCCAACTGCAAACCACGCTGTTCAGCGAGACTGGTTTCACATGCGTAATAGCGCAACTCCGACACGTCCAGTTGCTCCCTGCCAAGGTCATACAGTCGGCTTAAAAATAGTTGCGCCAGGGCACTGTCGGCATCGGGCAGTTCAAGAAACCGTGATTTTAATAGTCGACTTACCTGGTCGACGTTTGTCCGTCTCAGCGCCATAGACAGAACCGCGAGGGCATCCCTGACCAAGGGCACTTGAGACAGCGGTATTCCGCTGGAAAAGTTCACCGGTAACGCGTCGTAATTATCACCCAGGCAACCAAACTCGCGTCGCAAGAGATATTCAAGGCCCACCTGCTCCGAGGCGCTGTCGCCAGTCACAATACCGATCGTATGCTGCGGTTCCTGACGCACTCGCTGCACCGCCCAGCGAGACACCGCCTGCAACTCTTCCCGACGATCTTGAAATACATGCAGCAGGCGCTCGGCGCTGCGCGTAGGCACGGGCGCGGACTTTATCGATGGACAGATATGCTCAAGGGCCGCCCTGTGCAGAGGCGCTAGCTCACCACACTCCACCAGCACGACCGGCGCTACGCCCTCTCGCGCCTTTTTTTTGAGCGTCAAAAGCGCTTCGACACAATCAGTTGCAGTCACCTGACCGGAGTCACGCAAAGTTTGCTCGAAAGCCTCAAGCCAAGACCAATAGATACGGCTATCGGTTTCCTGCTCGAACTCTTCACGCAGTGCACTGCGCTGCCATTTGATCCGCCACAGGCACAGATTCTGTCGGGCCTGCTCGGCCAGTTCTGCAGCATCGTCGGTGCGCAGTAAGTGATAGGAGCTCGTCCGAGCGGCCGAGTCCTTGATAACATTTCGCCACACTTGCAGTACCGGTCCCGCCTCGAGCAGCAGCTGCGGTGGCAACTCACCGCCGGCCACCGCCTGTCGCCAGCGATCCAGTAGCCAACTCGCCAGTGGATAGACCGGCAGGCGAGGCCATGTCAAAATGCCCTGCTCGGCCTGGCGTTTGTCCCACTCGGTTCGGATGCGCCGCGCAAGGCGCTGGTTCGGTGTGATGAGAGTGCAGCCCCGTGCGATGAGGGGCTCAAGTAAATCAATGTCGTAGAGGCTGTCGCTCAATTACTTTCTCCCTGACCGTATCTCTATCCCTACACAAAAGACGAATACTCCTATAAAATGCGCCCCCCTCGCGCAGGGCCTCGTGTGCAGAGCCTCATGGTATCGATTGACATGTGACTCTGTCGGAGAAATCACTTTATCAGGTAAGCACCAATGAGCAACATCGAAGTACACAATGTCAACGTCACCTCTCAAGACGTATTGATTACGCCGGCGAAACTTAAAGCCGCACTGCCCATGTCCGAGGACGTACAGCGCACCCTGGCCGGAAGTCGCGAGGTTATTCAGAACATTCTGGATCGCAAGGATCACCGCATTTTCGTAGTGGTGGGCCCCTGCTCCATCCATGACCCACAGGCCGCACTTGACTATGCAAACCGTCTCAAAGCCCTTGCGGATGAACTGTCAGACTCACTGTATATTGTAATGCGTGTTTATTTCGAAAAACCCCGAACCACTGTGGGATGGAAGGGCCTGGTCAATGACCCTCATCTGGACGACTCGTTCAAGATTGAGGAGGGGCTGCACATCGGCCGCAAACTGCTTTTGGATATCCTTGAGATGGGCCTCCCCACCTCCACGGAGGCATTAGATCCTATTTCACCTCAGTACCTGCAGGACCTGATCAGCTGGACCGCCATTGGCGCCCGAACAACCGAATCCCAGACCCACCGAGAGATGGCCAGCGGCCTGTCCAGCCCCGTGGGATTCAAGAATGGCACTGACGGCGGACTGACCGTGGCAACCAACGCGCTGAACTCGGTTGCCAGGCCGCACCGGTTCCTCGGTATTAACAGCCAGGGCCAAGTCTCCGTGTTTACCACTCGAGGAAATGCCTACGGCCATATCGTGCTGCGCGGTGGCACCCAGGGGCCCAACTACGATTCAGTGCACATCAAGCTGTGCGAGGACGCGCTGGACAAAGCGGGGGTGGCCAACAACATTATGGTGGACTGCAGCCATGCTAATTCCAGCAAGCAACCGGAATTGCAACCACTTGTCGTTGATAATGTGGCGAATCAGATCCTCGAGGGAAACGATTCTATCGTCGGCCTAATGATAGAAAGCAACCTGAAGGCGGGGAAACAAGCCATACCAGCTAACCTTTCAGACCTTGAATACGGTGTGTCGGTAACGGACGGGTGCATCGATTGGGACACCACCGAAGCCAGCATGCGCAAGTTGCGAGACATGCTTGGGGACGCGTTGCCACGGCGCATCGCGTAGTCTACGTCGCGCCGCCCGGAAAGTAGCTACCCGTTGGCCATCGCAGCGAGTTGAGAACTAGTAATACGCCTTTGACGTGTCACTGTGGTCGGTCATATCTCTCACGCCTGCCAGCTGCGGTAACTGCTCCAGCAACGTTTTTTCGACTCCGCCTTTCAGGGTTTCATCGACAGCACTGCAGCCCTGACAGCCCCCGCCGAACTGCAAAACGGCGAACATATCATCGGTGATTTCCACCAGGCTAACTTCCCCCCCGTGCGCGGCGAGGGCGGGATTTACCTCGTTGTAAAGCACGTAATTGACGCGATCTTCCAGCGGGCTATCGGCATCCACACGCGGCATTTTTGCGTTGGGCGCCTTGATCGTAAGCTGCCCACCCATACGATCTTTCGAATAGTCGACCAGAGCGTCCTCAAGATACGGCAGGCTGCTGGCTTCGTACCAGACCTTAAATTTTTCAAGCTCTACGACATCGTCACCCTCTTGCAAATCACCCTCGCGGCAATAGGCGATACAGGTCTCCGCTCGTGCAGTACCCGGCTGGTTGATGAACACACGTACCCCCAGGGCATCGTCCTGTTTCGTCAATAGTTCGGCTAAGTAGTCTTGAGCGGAATCGGTAATAGTAATCATGGTAACGTGCTACCTGAGTGATTTAGTCGGGTATAATATCAAAGTTGGCTCAAAAGTGTGAGGCTGTAGGCCATACATTGTTTCTTGGGCCTCATAATCTGTTAAAATCATTGGCTTTTTCGGGAAGGCATGGGCGCCTTTCTGACAAACCTTACAAGGAATATCATGCCGATCGAAAGTAAAAAGCCCGGGCGTCTGGAACAGGTGCTGCAGGAGCGCATCCTCATAATTGATGGTGCCATGGGCACTATGATCCAGGCTGAAAAGCTCGAGGAAGCCGACTATCGGGGTGAGCGCTTCGCCGATCATGGTTCAGACGTCAAGGGGAACAATGAGCTGCTGAGCCTGGTTCGCCCAGACATTATTGCGAAGATACACAGAGCGTACCTGGACGCCGGCGCGGACATTATAGAAACCAACACCTTCGGCAGCACGATAGTTGCCCAATCTGATTACAATCTCAGCGACTTCGCCTATGAACAAAACGTGACCTCCGCACGCATAGCGCGGCAGGTAGCTGACGAGGTAACTGCAGAAACACCAGAGCAACCTCGCTTTGTGGCTGGAGTCCTGGGGCCCACCCCGAAAACAGCATCGATTTCCCCCGATGTGAACGACCCGGGCGCGCGCAGCATCAGCTTCGACACGCTGCAAGCAGACTATGCGGCGGCGACACGCGGGCTCATCGAAGGTGGCGCAGACTTGATTATGATTGAGACGATCTTCGATACGCTGAACGCTAAAGCCGCTGTATTTGCGGTTAAGTCAGTGTTTGAAGAACTCGCTCATGAACTACCGCTGATGATTTCTGTTACCTTTCCTGACATTAGCGGCCGCGTATTGTCCGGACAGAACCCGGAGGCGTTCTGGAATGCTGTTGCGCATGGCAAGCCGCTTATTGTGGGGAGTAACTGTGGCCGTCCCTACCGAGATATACGCCCGTTTATCGAGGACCTGTCCCGCACCAGCGACTGCTATTTCAGTGCCCACCTCAACGCCGGACTGCCTAATGCCTTTGGTGAGTTCGACGAAACCCCGGATATTATGGAGAAAGATTTCGCAGAGTTCGCTAACCGTGGGTTTTTAAACCTTGCCGGCGGCTGCTGCGGCACTACACCAGATCACATTCGTGCTATCGCAAACGCTTGTGAGAACGTCACTCCTCGGCCGCTGCCAAGCCATGAGGGAGCCTGTCGGCTCAGCGGCCTCGAAGCTTTCAATATCACGGCAGACAGCCTATTCGTAAATATAGGGGAACGCTGCAACGTTACGGGTTCTGCGCGTTTCAAACGACTCATCCTGGAAGAGGAATATGATGAAGCGCTCGAAGTCGCCAGAGACCAAGTCGAAAACGGCGCACAGATCCTAGATATCAATATGGACGAGGGCATGCTCGACTCCGAAAGCGCGATGGTAAAGTTTCTCAATCTGCTGGCGTCAGAACCGGACATCTCCCGCGTGCCCATCATGGTGGATTCATCCAAGTGGAACGTTATCGAGTCAGGCCTCAAGTGCATACAGGGTAAAGCCGTTGTCAATTCGATCAGTCTCAAGGCTGGCGAGCAGGAGTTTTTGGACCAAGCGAGACTCTGCCAGCGCTATGGCGCAGCGGTTGTTGTGATGGCTTTCGACGAGGATGGACAGGCGGATACGCTGGAGCGACGCAAGGAAATCTGCAAGCGTAGCTATGACCTGCTGATCCAGAAACTGGGTTTCAATCCCAATGACATTATTTTCGATCCAAATATTTTCGCGGTCGCGACAGGCATCGAAGAGCACAACAACTACGCCGTAGACTTCATCGAGGGCACGCGCTATATCAAGGCGGAACTACCCGGCGCGCTTGTTTCAGGCGGTGTATCCAACGTTTCTTTTTCTTTTCGCGGCAACAACCCTGTGCGTGAAGCCATACACTCAGTATTTCTTTATCACGCCATCAAGGCGGGCATGGACATGGGTATCGTCAACGCCGGCCAGCTAGCGGTCTACGACGACCTCCCCGAAGATCTGCGCGAAGCTGTTGAGGATGTCATTCTCAATCGACGGGATGACGGCACGGAACGTCTGTTGGAAGTTGCGGAGAACTACAGAGGAAGCGGCAGCAGCGAGAGCCGCGTCGAAGATCTTAGCTGGCGAGAGCAAAGCGTGGAGAAGCGTCTTGCCCATGCCCTGGTGAAGGGACTTACAACCTGGATTGTTGAAGACGCAGAGGAAGCAAGGCTGAAGTTCGATCGACCGATCGAAGTGATCGAAGGGCCTCTGATGGACGGCATGAATATTGTTGGAGACTTATTCGGATCAGGCAAAATGTTTCTGCCCCAAGTGGTCAAAAGTGCCCGCGTTATGAAGCAAGCAGTTGCGCACCTGCAACCCTTTATTGAGGAAGAGAAAGGAGACGGCAAATCGAGTAACGGAAAAATACTGATGGCAACGGTCAAAGGCGATGTACACGATATTGGTAAGAATATCGTGGGAATCGTCTTGCAGTGCAATAACTACGAGGTGATCGATCTGGGCGTCATGGTGCCCTGTGAAAAAATACTGCAAGCAGCTGCAGAAGAAAAGGTAGACATTATTGGCCTGAGCGGATTGATTACCCCATCCCTTGATGAAATGGTGCATGTTGCAAGTGAAATGCAGCGCCTGAACTTTGAAGTACCGTTGCTAATAGGTGGCGCGACCACATCAAAGGCGCATACTGCGGTTAAGATTTCGCCCCAGTACGACAAGGAAGCGATCGTCTACGTGCCCGATGCCTCCCGCAGTGTAGCTGTTGCCACCCAACTGATGGGCGGAGGCAAAGCCAAATACGTTGAGGAGCTATTAGTTGAATACGAGCAGGTGCGGGAGCGGGTTGCCAATCGCAGGCCCGGCGAAAAGCAAATTCCCTATTCCGACGCAATTGCTAATGCAACTAGCTTGAACTGGCAAGGATATACACCACCCCGCCCAGCGTTTACAGGAATAAAAGTATTCGACGATTTCCCGCTTGAGGATCTCATTGAAACAATCGACTGGACCCCGTTTTTTATTACATGGGAACTAGCTGGAAAATTCCCTGCGATTCTTGACGATGTGACCGTCGGAGCACAGGCTAGCGAACTCTATGCCGATGCCCAAGCCATGCTGAAGCGGATCGTTGATGAAAAGTGGCTAACCGCGCGCGCCACTGTCGGCTTCTGGCCAGCCAGTCGCAGCGGTTCTGACGATATAACGGTATACGCAGATGAGTCACGTACTGAAGGCATCGCCACTCTGCACCATCTGCGACAGCAGCGAGCAATTAAAAATGGTAAAGGCAATGCCTGCCTTGCTGATTTTATAGCCCCCGCCGACGGAGGGTTGCACGATTACATCGGTGGCTTCTGTGTCACGACAGGACTCGGCGTCGACGAACTCGCGAAGAAGTTTGAGGCGGCACACGACGACTACAACAGCATACTGCTGAAATCGCTCGCAGATCGCCTCGCGGAATCTTTCGCCGAATACCTTCACCGCCTCGTGCGCACGGAGTTATGGGGGTATGACACCGATGAAGCTCTCGCTGCAGACGACCTGATTCGCGAGCGTTATCAGGGCATTCGCCCTGCTCCCGGCTACCCAGCTTGTCCGGATCATACAGAGAAAGAAACGCTCTTCAGGCTGCTGGATGCTGAGAATACCTGCGGAGTGGAGTTGTCTGAAAATTACGCGATGACACCCGCGGCCTCCGTCAGTGGTTTTTACTTTTCGCACCCTGAGTCACGTTACTTTGCCGTAGGAAAAATTGGCCGCGACCAGGTAGAAGATCTCGCAAGGCGTAAAGTGGAATCAGTGGACGTGATTGAGCGCTGGCTGCGCCCTAACCTGGATTACTGAATACGCAAATGTCACCTGCTACAGACCCTACAGAACCTGCAGGCTCCAGGAGCGAGTCACCAGATCGGGGGGCGCTTGGACCGCTTCAGGTCGTAGGCAGCGTGCTGGCAGCCGCTCTCGGAATTCAAAGTAGTAAAAATCGGGAACGGGACTTTAAGCGAGGCCGTGTTGGTATTTTTATCACCGCCGGCATCACGTTCACATTTTTGTTCGTCGCCGCCGTGATGGCCGCTGTAACTCTGGTGCTCAACTCGTCAGGACACTGATCTGATCCAGGCAAGCTGCGGGCGATCAGGAGGGCATGCCGGACAGCCAGATATACATGCTCAATACAATAATAGAGATAATAGCCGTGGTGGCCATTGCATCGGCCACGCCATCCCCCGTGTCCTTCGACTCTGAATTCTGTGCCATTCTAAACCCCGGTCTCCACTATGACTGCGGTGCGCATTATAGCAGTTCTTGTCGTGCCGCCAAGCCCTCGGGGGAGTCCGACAGACGTTGCCGTTCAAACCTGCTATTGATGTGTAAGCATATGAATAACATGCCTATTTGAGACGCCGGTTTTCTGGTAAAGTAGCGCCTCGCCAAGTCGGGCGGCACAGCCACCCACTCCCGGAGTTAAACAGCTTAATGTACGTCTACGACCAACACGACCAGAAAATTATTGACGAACGAGTCGCACAGTTTCGCGATCAGACCAAACGCTATCTGGCCGGGGAACTCTCGGAGGAAGAATTTCTTCCCCTTCGTCTGCAAAACGGCTTATATGTCCAACGCCTGGCCCCAATGCTCCGAATTGCAGTACCGTACGGGCTCATGAACAGCATCCAGCTGCGCAAATTGGCAGATATATCTCGGGTATATGACAAAGGCTATGCTCACATCAGCACCCGACAGAATGTCCAATTGAACTGGCCGCTCGTGGCAGAG
>JAAENL010000550.1 GCA_024224435.1 Halieaceae bacterium | reverse complement strand
GGCCAGGCAGTGTTCTTCAAGCACCACTCCACGGGGTATAACAGGCACGATCCAGCGTGGTCTGAGTAGAATATCTGCAGTTGTAACGGATGAGGCCATGAAAGATTTTCCCGTTGTCCGGCGCGCGTGTTCCCCATGTTGAGTGTCCTGAAGCTGTGAAGCTCAGGCGGAGAGGGCGGCTCGCGAGAGAGTATAACCGTAAATGCATCCGCGCGGTCGTCCCGGGAGGCGTTTTTTAGTCAGAAAGCATAGCGGGGAGGGCGTTAATTCACGTATAATTCGTGCTTCGATGCAAGGTTCGCAGAGCACGTGAATAAGCGCCGGAAATGGTCCGTCAAAGAGACCAGGTCGCGCCATATAAAATGCGTTCGCAGTCCCTCAAGGAAGTCGTAGCACATGGGTGAAATAGCCAAAGAAATACTGCCCGTCAACATCGAGGACGAGATGAAGAAGTCTTACCTCGATTACGCCATGAGCGTCATCGTCGGTCGGGCACTTCCTGACGTGCGTGATGGTTTAAAGCCAGTGCACAGGCGCGTCCTGTTCGCAATGAACGAGTTGAACAACGACTGGAACAAGGCGTATAAAAAGTCGGCCCGTGTAGTAGGTGATGTTATTGGTAAATATCATCCCCACGGTGATTCGGCGGTTTATGACACGATTGTGCGCATGGCCCAGCCGTTTTCCCTGCGCTACATGTTGGTAGATGGACAGGGTAACTTTGGGTCAGTCGACGGGGATTCTGCGGCCGCGATGCGGTACACGGAGATCCGTATGCGCAAGATTGCGCATGCAATTCTGGCAGACCTCGACAAAGAAACCGTCGACTTTGTTGAAAATTATGACGGTACTGAACTCATACCTGCGGTTATGCCAACCCGGGTGCCGAACCTCCTGATTAACGGATCATCGGGCATTGCTGTGGGTATGGCAACCAATATACCCCCGCATAACCTGACTGAGGTGGTCAGTGGTTGTCTCGCGCTCATCAGGGATCCCGATCTTACTGTAGACGAGCTTATGGAACATATTCCGGGCCCTGATTTCCCCACCGCAGGAATCATTAATGGCCGCGCCGGAATCATACAGGCGTACCGAACTGGTCGCGGTCGTATCTATGTGAGAGCCAAGGCCGAGGTGATCCCTGATGAGAAGCGCGGTCGCGATACCATTATTATTCACGAGCTACCCTACCAGTTGAACAAGGCGCGTTTGATTGAACGTATCGCGGAGCTCGTCAAAGATAAATCTATCGAGGGCATAACAGAGCTGCGTGATGAATCGGACAAAGACGGCATGCGCGTCGTGATAGAGCTTCGCCGTGGCGAAATAGGCGACGTGGTGCTCAATAATCTTTATGCCCAGACCGCCATGCAGTCGGTATTTGGCATCAACATGGTGGCGTTGGTCGATGGCCAGCCCAAGGTGCTCAATCTCAAAGAGGTGCTCGAAGCCTTTGTCCGCCATCGCCGTGAGGTGGTGACCCGCCGCACCATTTACCTGTTGCGTAAAGCGCGTGAGCGCGGTCATATCCTCGAGGGCCTCGCAATCGCTTTGAGTAACATCGATCCTATCATCGAGCTGATCAAGGCTTCGCCAACTTCGCAGGAGGCGCGGGAGAAGCTGCTCGCGCAGTCTTGGGCACCCGGTGACGTGTTGGGCATGTTAGAGCGTGCCGGCGACGATGCCTGTCGACCTGATGAGCTGGGTCCGCAATACGGACTGCGTGACGGCCAGTACCACCTGTCGCAGGCCCAGGCGCAGGCAATTCTGGATCTGCGTCTGCACCGCTTGACGGGGTTGGAGCATGAGAAACTACTCAACGAGTATCAGGAAAAACTGCAGGAAATCGCTGATTATCTCGATATTTTGGCTGACCCGGAGCGCCTTAAGCTGGTGATCAGGGAGGAGTTGGAGGAAATCGTCACCGAATATGGGGATGAGCGCCGTACTGAGATTACCGCTTCGAAGCACGACCTAACCGTGGAGGACCTGATCACGAAAGAGGATCGTGTCGTGACGATTTCCCACGCGGGGTATGCCAAGACACAGCCCCTGAGCGATTACCAGGCACAGCGTCGCGGTGGAATGGGTAAATCGGCGTTGCAGGTAAAAGATGAGGATTTTGTTGAGCACCTCCTGATTGCCAGCACCCATGCCACAATTCTTTGTTTCTCGAATCTCGGTAAGGTCTATTGGTTAAAAGTGTTTCATATCCCGCTTGCCGGACGTAACTCCCGTGGGCGGCCAATGGTAAATCTGCTGCCTCTGGAAGAGGGCGAACGAGTCACGTCTATTCTGCCTGTAGAAGAATACACCGAGGGCCACTTCATTTTCATGGCTACTGCCAATGGCACAGTCAAGAAGACACCACTTACCGACTTTGCCCGACAGCGCAGCGTGGGGCTACGCGCCCTTCAGTTGGAGGAGGGCGATGTGCTGGTTGGCACCGCAATCACGCAGGGCGACAGTGACGTGATGTTGTTCAGCACAGAAGGCAAGGCCGTGCGTTTTCGTGAAACAGATGTGCGCTCCATGGGTCGCACGGCCCGCGGTATTCGGGGTATCCGGCTTGCAGCAGAGCACAAAATGATCTCGTTGATTATTCCCCGGGAGAGTGGTCTGGTGCTCACTGTGAGTGAGACCGGGTATGGCAAGCGTACTCAGGTATCTGATTTTCCTACGAAGGGTCGCGGTGGAAAGGGCTTGATAGCGATGTCTACCAGCGAGCGAAATGGCATGACGGTGGGAGCTGTACAGGTCTTTGCTGGCGATGAGTTGATGCTGATTTCAAATCAGGGCACCCTTGTCCGCACCCGTGTTGACGAGGTGTCAATTCAGGGACGCAATACCCAGGGCGTTCGCATTGTGCGTACCAAGGACGGCGGGCAACTGGTCGGTATACAGCGTATCGAAGAACCCGAACCCGAATCCGAACTCGAGTCAGAATCAGTTGATAGTACCAGCGAGCCTGCTCCTGACAATCCTGTCGATTGAGATACCTTTTTCGCTAAAAAATAGTACCTGAGGAATAGACGATGTCGCGTAGTTATAATTTTTGCGCGGGGCCGGCTGCATTGCCGGAACCCGTTTTGGAAATAGCCCGGGACGATATGCTGAACTGGCATGGTTGTGGGCTTTCGTTCATGGAGATGAGCCATCGCAGTGCCGAGGTGGTGGGAGTTGCCGAGCACGCGGAGCGCACACTGCGGAAACTTTTGTCTATCACCGATGATTACGCCGTGCTGTTTTTGCAGGGCGGTGCCAGCACGCAGTTTTCAGCGGTACCCCTGAACTTGCTGGGCAACAGTGCTGGTGCCGATTACGTCAATACCGGGCAGTGGTCCAAGAAAGCGATAGCCGAGGCCAGGCGCTTCGGCGCTGTGAACGTTGTCGCGAGTTCAGAGGAGACTCAATTTTCCAGCATACCTGATCCGCAATCGTGGCAGTTGGACAGCGAAGCGGCTTACTTGCACTACACGCCAAATGAAACGATTGGTGGCGTCGAATTTGGATGGGTACCCCAGGTGAGTGTGCCGCTGGTGGGCGATATGTCCTCAACTATCCTGTCTCGTCCCATGGCGGTGGAGGAATACGGTGTTATCTATGCGGGCGCTCAGAAAAATATAGGCCCTGCGGGCCTGACGCTGGTGATTGTGCGTCGCGACTTATTGGGCAAAGCGCATGCCCTTTGCCCAGCGATGCTCAACTGGCAAACGGCTGACGAAAACGACTCCATGTACAATACGCCTCCTACTTTCTCCCTCTACCTTGCTGCGCTGGTTTTCGATTGGCTGGAAGAGCAGGGTGGATTGACGGCGATGGAGGTGCTCAACCGGCGCAAAGCGGAAAAGCTATACGCAGCGATCGACAGCAGTGATTTCTATGCCAACCCGGTGGAGCTGGCCAGTCGTTCTTTGATGAACATCCCGTTCACTCTGGCGGATGCCAAGCTCGATAAGGCTTTCCTCCGCGAATCCGAGGCCGCCGGGCTTTTGAATCTAAAAGGACACCGCTCAGTGGGTGGAATGCGTGCCAGCGTTTATAACGCGGTACCGGAAGCCGCTGTTGATGCTCTTATAGCGTTTATGCAGGGTTTTGAAGCCCGTCACGGTTAGGGTTCCATTGTGTGGGAGTGGCGGGTGCTGACGCCGTGAGGCAAGTGTCCGGATTGCCGTTGGTTGGTGATATAAGCCCGTTGTGTGTAAGCACTGAGCCGGAATCCGTTGCGACCGAGGGAATTGTGCACTTCCGTTTCGGGGTTAAATTAGTAAGAATACCGGTCTGGGCCGCAGTGTCCTTACACCCCGCAAATCGTGTTTTTGCGGAGATCCCTGGCCCGGGGCAGCACCGAGAGATGCGATGATCAGGCAAAATGGAAAAAGATAAGGCTTTAGAACAGGTCAGGGCAGATATTGATGCTATTGACCGCGACATTCAGGCGCTGATCAATCGCCGGGCTGAGTGTGCTCAGCAGGTGGCGGAGATCAAGATGGCGGAGTCCG
>JAAENL010000549.1 GCA_024224435.1 Halieaceae bacterium | reverse complement strand
AATGAGCCGCAGCAACGTACTTTTGCCCGCCCCGGAGTGGCCAGTGAGAAAAACCAATTCGTCCCGGGTTATTTCAAAGCTGACCTCCCGGAGAGCATCGTGGCCCTCACCAAAGCGCTTACTGACCCGGTCGAATGTGATCATTCAGGCGGTTTATCTTCAGCAAATAAGGCATCGATGAAGGCCTCAGCCTCGAAGGGCCGTAAATCGTCCACCGCCTCACCGACACCGATATAGCGAATGGGAAGACTCAGCTTTTTCGCAATAGCAAAGATAATACCTCCCTTGGCCGTGCCATCGAGTTTGGTCAGGGTGATACCAGACACGCCGACCCACTGCTGAAAGTTTTCTGCCTGAGCCAGGGCGTTCTGCCCGGTGCCGGCATCCAGTACAAGCATCACCTCATGGGGCGCACCGGCATCGAGCTTGCCCATTACGCGAACGACCTTTTCCAGCTCCTCCATGAGATTGTCCTTATTGTGCAGCCGACCCGCCGTATCCGCAATCAGCACATCGATATTACGCGCTCTGGCCGCCTCCAGCGCATCGAAGATCACCGAGGCACTATCTGCACCGGTGTGCTGTGCAACAACCGGCACACCATTGCGCTCACCCCAGACCTCAAGCTGCTCTACGGCAGCCGCGCGAAAGGTATCGCCCGCCGCCAACATCACTGACTTGCCATCGGTCATGTAGTGTTTGGCCAACTTGCCAATCGTAGTGGTCTTGCCAACACCATTCACTCCAACCATAAGGATAACAAAGGGAGTGTGTCCGGAAGCCTCGAGCGGGCTTTCGCACGGCCGCAGCAGATCAAGCAACTCCTCGCGCAACGCGCCGCGCAGTGACTCGGGTTGTGTAAGCTCCTTGCGAGACACCCGGTTTGTCAGCCGCTCGATAATACCCATGGTTGCATCGACACCCACGTCCGCCATCAACAGCGCCGACTCCAGCTCCTCGAAAAGATCATCGTCGATTTCCTTGCGCCCGAGGAACAATGTCCCTGCGCCTTGCAGCAGGTTGTCGCTGGTCTTCCCCAAGCCTTGACGCAGGCGAGCGAAAAAACTTTTTTTCGATGCTGCGGTGCCCGATTCAGGCTCTTGTTCTTGCTCTTGTT
>JAAENL010000548.1 GCA_024224435.1 Halieaceae bacterium | reverse complement strand
GCTGTTCCGCAATTAGGGCAGGCGCCTCGCTGAGAACGCCTGATCTCAACCGCATCCTCGTCACTCTGAACCCGCACTTGCCGCTGTTCCCCACGCATAATGATCACGCCGTCATTGCCAATGTGCGGGCCATGGAAATGCTGGTGGACCTCTGGTGGCCGGGATACAGATAATGTGATCGTGAGGATGACGGGAAGCTGGGGCGTGCAGGCGCGGTCCTGGTACTGCAAGATCAGGTCGAGCTCGGCCGATCCGGAAGCGGTGGGCGTGATGGGGATGTTTTCCAGGCGCTGGGCGTGAGGACCCAGCGTGCCCAATCGCCTCTCCCCCCCCCTTTTTGACGTGGCCCGTGTAGGTGAGTACGATATCTCGAGCCAGGTACTCGGTTTGGTTCCGCACCAACACCTGCACGGCGTCCGATTTTCCTTCAGTTAGCTCGGGACGGTTCCCCTGATCCAATGTCAGCAACGGCGCCTTGCGGGCATTGGCGTCCTGCAAAAGGCAGGACAACGCCCGCTCCATATTGCCCAGCATTCGCCATTGCTCGGCCGCGGTCGCCCACCACATTGCAGCCTTGTGGGGCTTGTTGTCACGGCGAGCGGCTAATGTTTCGAAACTTTTTGCAGCTTTTTCATACCAGTGAAGGTCGGCAGCTATTTTGGCCACAAGGTCCAATCTGCCCGCCCGTTCTGCTGTTTCCAGAGCAGCATCGGCCATACCTGCCTGCATCCATAATGTCATCGCCTCTACCAGGCGGTTGGCCTTGGTCATGCGGCGCGCAGCCTTGGGGTATTGGGTCAGGCACCAGCGGATGGCATTGAGGTTGCCGGTGCTGTCCACCACAAAAAGATACCCATCCTCGGTCAGGGCCGGTGTCACGGTGATGGGGGCGCCGCTGTGATAGGTCCAGAAGGCGCCGCCCTCTTCCGTATCCAGGGCGTGGAGATAGTGGTCGTTGGAGCCTACGAAGATCCAATCCCCCCAGGCCAGGGGTGAGGTGGCGATGGGGCCATGCGTGGTGTAAGGTTCGCCCACCCGATCACCGGACGCAGCGTCCAGGCGGTAGACGTTGCCATCACCGGCGCCGACGTAGATGTGATCGTGGTGAATGAGGGGCTGGCCGACCACAGGGCTATCCAGGCGGGTCGACCAGCGCTGGCGGCCGCTGTAGTCCAGCGCCCGCACTTGCCCGTACAGATCGCCGACCACCACCTGCTGTCGGGATTCGTCCACCTGGGCCGGGCCGAGGATACGGCCACCATCGTCAAATATCTGGTGGACATGACCTGAATGTAGATCGAGCAGATAGAATCGGCCTCGGCGGTCACCCACGAACACATGGTTGCGGATAATAACGGGTTTGGCGCGGATGCCCCACTTGCTCACCTGCCAGCGTTGCTGTACCCGGCCGCTGCTTGCATCGATCGCCACCAGTTGGCCGGCATGTTCGCGCAGATCGCGCGCATCCACGTCCAGGCTCAGGATAAGCGAGCCGTTGTACACCAGGGGGGCGCTGCTGAGTTTGCCGCCCAGGTCGAGGCGATGTTTGAGGGCGCCGGACTCAGGATGGATGGTATAGAGGTAACCATCGTGGCCGGGCACCCAGAGCAAGCCTTCGGCCAGGGCCATGCCATCGCCGGGCGCGGTCGCCAGTTTAAGGGGGTGGGTCCAGGCTGGTTGGCCGGAGATTCGATCAAAGGCATGGACCCGGCCTGCGCGGCTGGCGACATAGACTCGTTCGCCATCGCACAACGGCGCTGTATGCACGGCTTCGCCCAACTGCTCACGCCACAGTTCGGGCCGCATAATAGAGGGGGCGGAGTGGCTGAGCGATTCCCCCCAATCGGCATGCCCGGCCTGCTTCTGCCGCTGCCTGGCCTGTATGCGCTGTTCGGCCGCGGCTTCACGCTCGCCGAGGTCGGCCATCTTCTCTTTGTGCTCGACCAGGTCTTGTTTGAGGGGCACATGGTCTTGAAATACGGCCAGCACCTGTTCATCCAGCAGGTGGCGCCCGCGCGCCTCGGACTCGGCCAGGGACGCTTGCAGATAGAGCGTTTCCTTCTGTTGCCGTACCTCATCCATCACGGTACAGTGCAGGTCGTAGGCATCGACGCCCAGCACTGCCAGGCCGGACCGTCCCAGCAAGTCGGCATCGTCGCTTAGCCCGTGCTTGATGGCTGTGCCCAACCAGTCTCGTAAATCCGACTTTTTGTCCAGCTCGGCCAGTGAGAAACGTTTGAAGAGCGCTTGCAGGCTGGTGCGGATCGTGCCGGCCAGCAGCCCCGCCAGATCATCCTCGCTCAGTTCCTGCCGATCCCTGACCACATCCACCACAAGGCGCACCGGATCCTGTACGCGTAATGCCAGGTTTGCGGTCAGGTCCAGGCGCGCGCCTTCCTTGCTGTGCAGGTCGTCGACATCAAAGGTGAGGCGGATATCCTGGTTGGGGAAGAGGATGGCTTCGATACGTTTCTTTTTTTGCAGGGTTTTGCTCTGCCAGGGATCGGGTGTGATCTCGCCTGGGCCTTGCACGGGGTCCTTCGTGGCGATGCTGCCGTCGACGAGGATGACGGCTGTACCGCCCGGTGGGATGGTGGTGGGGAGTGGTATGCGATGGGTGAGTGGCATGGGCAATTGTCAATGGTGAATGGTCAACGGTGAATGGTGAATGGTGAATGGTCAATGGTCAACGGTTAATGGTGAATGGTCAATGGTGAATGGCTGATGGATATATTTGTGGACGCAGCCCATTTTAGGTGAGGTGCGATATCTGATCGTGCCCGGTCCCAGGGAGTTTGATCTCGCAGGGGACCGGGCTTTTTTATATTTGCCTGGAGCGGGATAAGACCCGAACCAGACAGGGATGGCCGGCGCTCGCCCTCGTAGCACGCACGATATATCTGGCTCGCCGGGAGGTCGACATATCGCATTCTGGCATGAAGGGAGGGCGGTAGGGCGCAACGGAAACCGATGTTGTTGTTACGATTTCCGGGTGTGTTGTTGTTCCGGTTGGCGGAGCGCACGTTGTTCTGATTGTTGTTCCACGAGCCGCCCCGCAGCACGCCTACCGGCACCCCTACTCAACGAGATGAAGGTCTCGCTTGAGTCGAAGGTAGGGATTTGAGCCAGCCGCCCAGTAGGTTACCGATCTCGGCGATGAGGGACGCAGCATGTTGGTACTGGCGTCCTGTCGTGAGTTTGCGGGCATGGCTCAAACGTAAGTAGAGGCGAAGCTTATCGAGTATCAGGTCTGCTTCACGTAAGGTTTGTAGGATGCGTTTATTGCTCCTTGCGGCTTGAATAAGTAGTTCGTAGAATTCGAAAGCGGTGTCTTCGAGGCGGCGGGCCATGCGGAAGCGTTCGCTTTTGGGGAAGTGCTCGGTGTGGTTGAGTAGCCAGAGGATGAAGTCGTAGGTTTTGCTGAATATGGGAGATTGGTGCATGGGTGCTCGCCGGGTACTTGCCGGATCAATCCGGGCTATGGGGCGAAGTTCTGCGAACTTTTGGTGGACGTCCACCCTTCGGCTATGCTCTGGACACGCCTTCGTGGACGGGATTGTTATGAAACGATTATTTTGTGCAGGACCGCCTGGCGTAGGCGCCAGGTATCGCCGTAGCGAGCGTGGTTGATCCAGCCCCGCACGCCGGCATGCATTCGCTCCAGGTCGATCTCATCTTGGCGATAGGCGGTGGCAAGGTTTTTGAGGCGACGGCGGGCATGGATGGCATTGCGGCGCTTGAGGCGGCGGTGGTCCGGGAAAATCTGGAATCCGAGAAAGCCCACGCCTGTGTGGGTAGGTCGAGGCTGCGCCCGCTTCTCGTGGATGGTCAGGCGCAGGGTGGCCAAGTGGGTAATGATGGCGTTTCGCCAGTTGTGCAAGGTGCGTTTATCGTGGCTGAAGAGAAGCATATCGTCCACGTAGCGGACGTAGGCTTTGCATTTCAGCGTGCGTTTGACAAGCTGATCGAGATCATTGAGATAGACGTTGGCCCAGAACTGGCTGGTGAGATTGCCTATGGGTAAGCCTCGGGGACGGTTGGCGGCAAAGAGGTTGTCCCCTGGGAAGTAGACTATATCATACTCCTCAGCTTGTACACCGGCGCCACCTGCCAGGATCTTGTCGCACAGATCGAGGGTGGGTTCATCGCTGATGGTTTTTGCAAGGATGCTCTGAAAGATGGCGTGATCGATGCTGGGGAAAAACTGAACCACATCCAGGGGGAGCACGTAGTTATAGCGGCGCATGTAATGTGTGCAACGGTCAAGGGCGCGGTGGGTTCCTTTGCCACGGCGATTGGCGTAGCTGTCGTAAATGAATTTTCGTTCGTAGATCGGTTCCAGCACATTGACCAGGGCGTGGTGTGTGACCCTGTCTTTGAAGGGTGCGGCAGAAATGAGCCGGCGCTTGGGTTCGTGGATGGTGAAGTTGGTGTAGGAACCGGGCTGGTAGCTGCCGTCACGAAGTTCGGTTTGGAGACGAAGGAGATTGGGTTCCAGATCGTATTCGAAACTGGCCACTGAGGGCTTGCTGCGTTTGCCTTTGGCGGCTTTGCGAAAGGCCGACAAGATGTTGTCGAAGGAGGTGATTTCAGACCAGAGTTGATGGTAACGTTTCATGGATTGCGCTATGAAGAGAGAATGGCGATGAAGCGGCGATTTCGATCGGATCGCCGCCTTCGGCGACCAAAGGGGGGACACCCCCTTTGAGCGACTCGCAGAGTCGCCCTCCCCCGGTTCAGAATCTCAGAAAACCAGAGGCCAGCATTTCAGCAAAACTACGAGAGGGCGCAACGGAAACCGATGTCGTAGTTACGAACTCCGGGTGAGACGTAGCCCCAGAAGGCGGAGCGCACGCCGTTCTGATAGTCGCGCCACGAGCCGCCCCGCAGCACGCGATACTTCTTGTTACTATCATACCAGTCTTCACACCAGTCCCAAACATTGCCCGCCATATCCAGCAAGCCGTAGGGGCTGGCGCCGCCGCTGTAGCGGTTTACTGGGGTCGTGTCGCCAATGTTTCTATCGAAATTGCATAGGCTGGCATTGGGGTCCTGGTTTCCCCAGGGATATGCCCTGCCATCCGTACCTCGGGCCCCTTTCTCCCACTCCTGCTCGGTGGGCAAGCGCAATCCAGACCATTGGCAAAAGGCCTGGGCATCCTCCCAGCTTACCTCGACCACCGGGTGGTTTTCTTTGCCTTTGGGGATGACGCCCCCTGTCCAGTGGCCTGGCTGCCTGTGCCCTGTGGCATCAATAAAAACCTTGTATTGAGCATTAGTCACTGGCGTCTTCGCAAGGGAGTAGTCACCCAAGTTAATCTTCTTCTTGCCATTTCCATACAGGAAATCACCGGCCGGAATGTGAATCATCTCGATTCCAATCTGCCGCCAGATGGACTGACGTTCCTTTTCTTTTTTAGCCTTCTTGTTAGCGGCTGGCGCTACGGCTGGCGCTACGGTCTCAGCTTCCCGGCGCTGCGCTTCTTGTGCTTGCGTCCGAAGCTTGTTTACATCACGATAGCCGGGCGATTCTTCTAAAATGCGCCCCGCCAGTAGGATGGCATCCTGCCATCGTGCTTCCCCAAACGCCACTTGCAGTTCATCGTACCTCGCGGCAAGTGCAGTCTCACGCGCACGCCCCTGTGCTGCAACCTCCTCCTCGCTCCGGGTTTTTGCGACTGCCTGGCCCTTTTCCAGCGCCGCCAGCATCTCAGCGCCATCTCGCCAGCGCCGCCATGGTTCTTCGCGCAGAGCCTTGGCCACCAACTCATCCAGCCAGGGCGGTAGGTCTGATCTCAAATCAGCGGCTTTCAGGTCAGGGCGCCACTCTCGCTTGTAGCGCCTGCCTGTGAGCATCTCGAAGAGAACGCAGCCAAAGGCATAGATGTCGGCAGCCGGTGTCAGGTATCCCTTGCCCTGTTCTTGCTCCGGCGCTGCATAGAGGGGTGTACCTGTGACGCTGCCCCCCAGAAAGTGCGTGAGGTCCTGGCCGGCGCCGGCGATTTGCGCCAGGCCGAAATCTCCCACGTGGACTTCGTTCCTGGCATCGAAGAGGATGTTGGAGGGTTTGATATCGCGATGGACGATCTCATCCGGATGGTCATGCACCGCAGTCAGGGCTAGCAATACTTGCCGGGCGATGGCGGTGGCCTGATCTAAAGGCAATCCCTGCCGGTGCTTCTGCAAGAGGATTTCGAGATCACCACCGGGCATGTACTCCAGCACGAGCAAGAAATCATTCTCGTATGGCTCTGCCGTAATCGCCTCCACAACATGCGGGGCTTTCGCCAGTTTGAGCCGGGCGCTGATGTCGCGTTCACGCCGGTAGCGTTCAAGCAACTCCCGCCGGTGTTCGGGGAACAGATCGATTTTCGGTTCCTTGATAGCGACCTGGCGATTTCTGAATTCAGGCTCCTTGGCCAGCCACACGCGCGCCATGCCCCCTTCGCCAACCAGGCGCAGGATGTGATATTTGTCGTTGAGGATAGTGGTGTTGGGAGTTAGGGACATGGTAGTTACTAGCAATTGTTCTCAGAGAGCGCTGGGAAAATGAGGCTTCGTGGTCGCAGGTAGCAGGTCGTAGGTCGCAGGTCGCAGGTAGCAGGTCGTAGGTCGTAGGTAGCAGGTCGTAGGTCGTAGGTCGCAGGTCGCAGGTAGCAGGTAGCAGGTCGCAGGGCGTAGGGCGCAGGTAGCAGGGCGCGGGGAGCAGGTCGGAGGTCGTAGGGAGCAGGTAG
>JAAENL010000547.1 GCA_024224435.1 Halieaceae bacterium | reverse complement strand
CGGCAGTCTCGGTTGCAGTCACCCACAGCAGTCCATCTCCATACCCCGCGGGGTTTGCCTCTGACCCAATCTCCCCGGTCCGACCCATGCGTATGGCGTTGAAGCTCTCAGCGAGTCCCGCTTCCGCCAAATAGAACGCCCGCAGATTCTCGTTCTCCTCGCTTTGGCGCAAATGATCCGCTGACGAGACACGCAAAAAGGCCGCGCCTAGCGCGCCAACCGCCGCTACTGTGATCAAGGCAACAACGATTGCGCTGCCACGTTTGCCTCGAGGCCGAGGCGACATGAGTTTTCCAAGGTGCATCAGGAGGGTTCATCGACCGATGGCTGGGTTGAACAGCAGGGAACGGGTGAAATACAATTTGGTAGGCCAAAACCGTACCTCAGTGAGACACTTCGGGCATGTAGCGAAAGAATGCGCGCATGACAACCCCAAGATTCTTGATAGCGCACTGCGTACGCTATCACGGTTTGCGACTGTCTTGTGCTCGGTATTCTCCTGTCAAAAGGCGTGACAACATACGCGGCACCATACATCCGCTAGTTAGCATTGAAGATGGCCGTTTT
>JAAENL010000546.1 GCA_024224435.1 Halieaceae bacterium | reverse complement strand
TTCTTCTTAGTCCTTTTCTTTTTTGTACCCGGGGCTTTGATATTCATTCGGTCACTTCATAGACACTTGCACAATAGGCAGCTGGTGTTGCAGAAGAGTATCGCGGGTTAGACTCTACCTCCGATCTGATCGTTAACAGTATTTACGTGACTCGTCCGTTGGATGAGGAAGGCACCTACTCTCCGAAATTCCGACCCGCACCTACGCCTACTCCTCCTTGAGCCCCGGCTCGGCTTCTCCTGCTAAAACATTTTTCATGATTTTGCCTGCCGCGTTGCGCGGCAGAGGCTGTTGGTAAAAGTCCCATTGGCTTGGCACTTTAAACGCCGCCAGTTTTCCGCGACAGAAATCCATTAGCTGCTCCGAACTGGGTTTGCGGCCATCGGCTACTACCACGATGGCCTTCACATCTTGTCCTCTGTCAGGGTGCGGAATACCAATAACAGCTGCTTCCAGAATGTCCGGGTGAAGTTCTATGCAGTGTTCTACCTCTACCGGATAGATATTTTCCGCGTCGCGTAAGATGAGATCTCTGGCGCGAGTATTGATGTAGAGGAACTCGTCGTCAAAATGGCCCATATCACCCGTACGAAGCCAGCGTCCGGGCGCGATTGCGGCGTCCGTTGCCTCAGGGTTACGCCAGTAACCGAGCATCACGCAGCTGCCTCGAATACAGATTTCCCCCTCTTGCCCGGCCGGGAGTTCGCGGTTTTCCTCATCGCGAATGCTGATTTCCGTGCTGGGGAATACGCGGCCAACGGAGTTAGGGTGTGCTTGAAGCAGATCGCCCCAGTTATGCGTGCCCACGCCGGACGACTCGGTCAATCCGTAGCCCAATGCCATGCGACCTCCGGTGCTGCGGAAGGCGCGCGTCATCCGCTCCTGCGTTGCCTGGCTGGTGGGCGCTCCACCTGATCCGAGGCGGCTGACACTGCTTAGGTTATACCTATCAAAGTTGGGATGGTTCATTACTCGCGCCGCCATGCTGCCGAGTGAAGGCCAGGTGGTGACTTTTTCCGCCTCGATCAGCTGGAGCACTTTTTCGGCTTCGAACTGGCCCAGTGTCCAAACGCTTTTCATGCCCACTGCGAGGCTGGTAATCACTCCTGTGAACAAGCCGGAAAGGTGAAACAGTGGCGCTGAAAACAGGCCGCAGTTTGGCTGGGAGTGGTCGCTTTCCGTATGACCCGCTTCCGCTTCCATTATCATCATGCGGAAGCCACTGAATACGGCGGAAGCGAGGAATGTCACCAGATTACGGTGACTTAACAGTACGCCCTTGGCGCGTCCGGTGGTCCCGCTGGTGTAAAGGATCAGAGCCGGGTCATCCTCGGCAATATCGCAATCAGGCAGCGCTGGAGATGTTTCGCCTGCATCCCAGCCCTGTTCCAGCTGCGAAAAATTTTCCTCGATGCAGATAATGGGGCATGTCAGCGTATCACTGGCAATACGCGCGAGGCGCTTGCGGTCGCCTACCAGCAGTTTTGGTTCCGCTTCCTCCAGCGCGATGAGTATCGCTTCACGGTTCCACCAGCCATTTAAACCTGTACAAATTCCACCGATGCTAACGGTCGCCCAAAATAACATAATCCACTGGGGGTGGTTGTCCGCCAGGATTGCGACCCTGTCGCCGGGCTGTACACCGTAGTCGCGGCGCAGGTGGTGTGCGATCGCGCTGACTCGCGCCAAATGTTCGCGAAAGCTGATACGCTGTTGCTCGCAGACTATATATTCGTTGTCCCCGTGATGAACGGAGTTTTCTACAATCTGCCTCAAGGAGCGGTCGCGATTTTTAAACACTCTTATAGATTCACCCAGAACGTCTTCTCTTGCAATTTCAAATGCCCCCCCGGGGCCGACCAGTTCACCCTCAATGTCGTCTGCCGATCGCATTCAATTGTCTCCTCGATTCATGTCTTAGTGACTGCCCGCAGGTTGCGATCCCCTGGTTTCGTTAGACATTCGACTCGTTGTCCGCCGATTCCATTGATGCATGTCAGCCGATGGTGTCCGTAAATTTTTCCTAGCGCGATTTCTGTCAGGCAGGTACCGCGACGCTGTCACTCGGGCGTGATCTCCGCGTTCGTAGCGATCGCGCGCGGAAACATATGAGTCAGGCGACAATATCGCCCATTTTCCTGAAGTGCTCTGCGGCGTCCGGAGGCAGCACGGGAGGTTCTTTGCCCACAGCATAGCAGCCCAATATGACTTGTGCGGATCGCTCGATGATTTCAACCATGTCCGCCGCGCGACGAAGAGTACGCCCCGCCACGATGATACCGTGATTGATTAACAGGACTGCCCATTCATCTTGCATAGCCACCGCCACGGCGTCGGCAAGCTCTTCTGTCCCGGGCATCAGGAAGGGCACCCGGGGGATATTGCCAAAAAACGCAGCTTCTGTAGAAATGGGAAGAAAGGGTAGCCCTGAATTGGCAAGTATTGTGGCGTTGGGCGCGTGGGCGTGAATAACGGCGGCCGCCTCGGGTTTGCTGGCCAGAATACGGGTATGCATGCACCACTCGCTAGAAGGGGAGCGCGCCCCCGGGACCAGTGTTTCACCACTGAGATTGATGCGCACCATCATGTCGGCGCTCAGGTCGCCCTTGAACACGCGGCTGGGGGAAATCCATATCTCGCTGTCTTCATCGGGAATCCTGACGCTCACGTTGCCGCCAGTCGCTGTGATGACCTGTGATTCGAAAAGCTCCCGCATTGTGGCGACGAGGTCTTCCCGGATGTCGCTGGATGCTGACTGTAAATCGATGCTGTTCGCAGGTCCCGGTCGCGGCACTGCGGCGAGGTTTCCCGGATCTCCTACCTCACTGCGGGCAATTTTGTACAGGCGCTCCATATCATGTTGTATCTCCTGAAGCGTCATTGCCTTGGCCGCGTCGCCAACGAAAGATAGTTCTCCGTTCATGGCGCACTCCATAGCATCAACGGTACCGTTGAACATGCCGTCTATGATTTCGCCGCGCATCTGTAACTGCACTTCAGCAGGCTCTTCCGGCGCCCCCACCGCACTCAGCACGGTACCTTGTTTGAGAGTCAGGTAAAACTCAAGGCTGAGGTCATAGGCGTTGAAGTGCAAGGTAACATCCTGACCGTTACTGAAGTCATTGAGAGCTGTATCAGCTGCCATGCCGGCGCAGAAGTTATCGAGAATATCTCGCATCTTGTTTACGGTTTCGATGGGGGCTGCAATGTCTGCCGCTATTGCGGCGGGTTGTTGCTGCCGGGGTTTTCTCTTTGCGTTGTTGGCGTTCCGTTGCAGGTCCGACACCGCTGGTCCGCCTTTGCCACTGAGCCTTGCTATCTCTGTGTCGTCAGGCACAGGTTTTTCCCCACGCCAGTCAAATCGATCGAGCACTTCTGGATTCAGGATATTGCTCGGCTTTTCTCCGTTAAGTAATTGCAGAAGCGCAGCAGATACGCCTTCGCCCTGATGGTTCGCAACCTCCACTGTGTTTCCTGCAGAGTGGGGCGTGCATATTACGTTGGGATGCTGCACCAGAGGGTGATCAAAACCAGGAGGCTCCTCCGCGAAGGTATCCAGCCCGGCTCCAGCGATGCTGCCGTTTTCCAGAGCATCTACGAGAGCCTGTTCATCAATCAATGCTGCACGGGCTGTGTTGATAAAAAATGCTCCGGGCTTCATCTGCGCAAATTGGGCTTCACCGATCATGGCCTTGCTCTCCTGCGTGACCGCGGCGTGCAGGCTCACAAAATCGCTGCGTTGAAGTAACGTGTCCAGGTCTGTAAGGCGACAGCCCGCAAGTGCGGCCTGTTCCGATGTAATGAACGGATCGGCGACGAGTATTTCGACCTCGAATCCCGCAAGACGTTGCGCGACCGCGCGACCCACGGCGCCCAGTCCCACCAGCCCTATGCTTTTGTGCCACATTTCGTGGCCCTGAAACAGGCTGAAGGCCTGCCCCATCTTGCCCATGTTGCCGGCCGTGCAGTCTTCCTGCTGTAGAAACTGCGACGCCGCGGGGAGCTTGCGTGCTAGGTTTACCATAAAGGCAACGGCGAGGTCAGCCACAGCCGCTGCGTTGCGGCCGGGTGCAAAAACCACAGGGATGCCAAATGCAGTGCATGCCTCTACGTCGACATTTACCGCATCACCGCGACAGGCTGCTACTACTCTTAGATCAGGCAGTTTCTGCAGCGCGGCGGCATCGAGAATATCTATCTCAGTTACAAAGATCTGTTTGCCTGCGAGCGCCTTGACGAGGTCGCCGCCGGTTAGCATGCGCTTGACCTCTCGGAAACTCGCATACTGCACATCAATATATTGCCGCAGTTTTTTTAGCGAGTCCTTGTCGAAAGTCGCGGATACCAGAGCCGAGATACCCTCAGGGATAGTTGAGAGACTAGCGGTACTGCTTGTCTCTTTCAGGACGCGAGGTATGAGGTGGTCAATGGCCAAGTCCGTGGTGTGGGCAGTGGATGCCTCGTGGTATAGCGACCAGCTATCGTAAAGCTGACGATTTATTTCTTCCAGGGACCTGTCTGGCTGGAACTGATTGCGGACGCTGCACAGGTCTGAGGAGGCGTGCTCAAGATCGACGAAGTGATTGCTCGCCACGCCAGCACAAAGAGCGGCACCCAGCGCAGCTGTCTGGTGGGTGCGGGGCACGTCGACCTGACGATCCGCAATGTTGGCGAGAATCTGTGCAAACGTATCGCTGCGTGATAAGCCGCCGCACAATATCAGGTTATCGACACTGACGGGTCGACCCAACACAGACTGAAGTTGTTCGAGATTGGCTCGGATACTGCAGGCGCAACCCTCGACCAAAGCGCGGGCGAGGTGACGTCGTGGGAAGGCGTCGTCCATGCAAGACATGTGGCTCAGGGTCAGTTGCCCGATAGGCATGCGCGGGGACTGCATATTTATCACATCGGCGCCCAGCGTTGACAGCATACCGGCGGCGCCGGGTTCGGAGAGTGCCGCCTCGGCCAGCAGCCGTAATTCGGGCTGCGGCGCTTCTGGAAACAGTATTTTTGACAGAAGACTCACCGAAAGTCCCATACCGCCGCCGTTGCTTTCGAGAATCCAGCGTTCTGGGAGGATATGGTATGTCCCCATAGATTTACCGGCTGAATCAAAAGCCGGAGACGCGAGCACCGATTGCACGGGTGCGGTGGTGCCTGCAACAACGGCACTCTGGCCCGCTTTGATTACGCCCGCGCCCAGCAGGCTGCATTGCGTATCACCTCCACCTAAACCCAACACAACACCGGATGGCAGCCCTAGATGCTTGGCCGCGTCATCCGAAAGTATGCCGAGCGGGGAGCCCGCTGTTAATACCGGAGGAAAAATATCGTGTGGGAGTTGCAGTGCGTCAATTGCCTGCCAGTGCCACTCCCTTTGTGCCAGCGAAAAAAGGCCAGTAGCACTGGCGCTGGTAGCATCCAGTGCCCGGGCGCCGCAGAGACGGTAATTGAGCCATTCACCGAGCCCTGACAGGTTCGCTACGCGGTTGAATTTTTCAGCGGATTGATTGCGCAGCCACAGAAGCCTTGCAGATGCGTGCAGAGGCAGTGGCCAGCAACCGGTCTCTTCAAGCAAATCCTGTCCGAGTTTATCCGCGACCTCAAAGTATTCTCCAGCAGCCCTTGCGTCGCGGTTGTCCATGGAGAGCATGGCTTGTCCATGTTTATCCAGGACGACGGTGCTAAAGCGCATTGCCGCCACGCCAATGGAGGCGACAGCAGCTGGATCGATTGCCGCTTCCTTCAGTGCACCCCGGCAGGCATTGCCAACGGTGTGCCACACCTGTTCCAGGTCGACATTGTAACCGGTGCCAAAAGTGCCTTCCTGCGGTGGAAATTGCCATGCTCCGAAGGCGCTGTGCAGCGCCCCGGTCGAACTGTTTAGCAGCACGCAACGCGCACCACTACCACCGAGATCGATGCCCATTAACCATGGCTTTTCCATTGGTTACACCCTTTAAAAACAGCGAAAATGTGTCCGAGCACGATAAAATATTACCATCAGGGACGTGCCTTATGAATCATGGCCAGCCAAAAAATACTGGGCTATACTTCGATCAGAGTGATCGTGTATGCACACATACATTGACGCAGTATACCGCGTGTCCCGAGGGTCATCCTTTTTATGAGTGAGAGAATCCCTCTTCCCCTACCTTTTGGTTGGTTTCGTATGCTCGAATCCAAGGAGCTTGCTGTCGGCGAAGTAAAGACAGTTCAGTATCTTGGCAAAGAGTTTGTGTTGTTTCGCACAGAAGATGGTGAAGTCCACGGTGTCGATCCTTATTGCCCGCACCTTGGCGCCCATTTTGGCTTTGGAGGCGTCGTAGAGGGCAATGTCTTGCGTTGTCCTTTTCATCATTGGAAGTTTGACGGCAGTGGCCAGTGTGTTGATGTTCCTTATGCGAAGCGAATTCCTGCGAAGGCCCGGGTTGCGGCCTATCCGACCTGTGAAGCAAACGGGATAGTGTTCCTCTGGCATCACCCCAATGGCGATGCGCCGAGGTGGGATGTGCCCGAAGTCGAAGACTGGTGCGCCGAAGGCTGGATGGAACCGATTTACCATACTGTGAGAGTACGTAGCCATGCACAGGAAATGGCAGAGAACGTCGTGGATTCACCGCACTTCCACTTCGTGCATGGTACGCCTGAGATACCAGAGAAAACGTTTACCTTTGACGGCCACATTATGCGAGCTTTTCAGGGGTTGACGTTCACTACCAGGGAAGGCGATCTTAAGGGCAGTGTCAATATCGAGTCCCATGGTGGGAGTATTGGTATCACGAGGTTCAAGGGTATCGGCGAAACGCTGATTATTGTCACCGGTACGCCAGTTGACCGTGAGTATCACGAGACGACTATGCGCTTCAGTTTCAAGATTCTTGAGGAAGGGCTGGAGGCGACGCAGGGGCTGGCCAAAGCATTTATCGGCGAGGTAACTCGTCAACATGCTCAAGACGTACCTATCTGGGAAAACAAAAAGTTCCACGAGAATCCGGTCCTGTGTGACGGTGACGGCCCCATTCATCAAATAAGAAAGTACTACCAACAGTTCTACGTTGAAACCGTGTGACCGAAGAGCAGCCCAAGAAGTAACGAGTCCTATGTCGCTGTTATTCGGCAGACGTCAAGGGGAGTTGCGGTAACGATGCGGCATAACCCCGCGGGTACATCGGTCTCCTTGCCGTTGGGTTGGTGATCTCGTTGATTCCCAATATCTGCGCGTTTCACGCGCGGGTATTGAAGGGCAGCATGTTGAGGAAATGCTCCGTGGCGTCTTATGGCATATCAATGCCATAAAGTTGCGCCGCATTGTTGCAGAGCAGTGCGGCTTGCTCTTTCGTTGTCATACCTTCAGTGACGCTGGCCATAACCTGCCGGGATTCTGGATAGGTACCATCACTGTGAGGGAAATCTGTTGCCCACATGACGCGATCCAGATTGAGTCCACCCTTGACTTGCTTGACGCTGTAGTCGTCTTGAAAAGTGACGTAAATATTATTGTCGAAATAGGTGCTGGGCATTTTGTTTAAATTTTGTGAGTGCATATGGAAGCGGTGTCGTTCATACGCATGGTCCATACGGAACTTGAAGTGTGGCACCCAGCCCGCATCGGATTCCACGCACACCACCTGCAGCGCGGGGTGCCGGTCAAAAACTCCGCCGAGAATCATCATCATGATAATGTTTTGCAGGCCGCGCACTGTAATAATCTGTTGCACGAGTCTTGAGCCGCGCACGCGTTCCATAATGCCGTCTTTGGTCGTAAGGATATGAAAGCTGACGGGCATACCCAGGTCGACACACAGACGCCAGAATTCGTCATAACATTGGTGATCGTAATCCTCTAGTTCGGGGTGGCCCGGAAGCATAACGCCGCGGAAACCCATCGCATGCGCCGATGCAAGCTCGGTTACCGCCTCACCGGGTGACCGCATGGACAGAATGGGTATACCGATGAGGCGATTGCTGTCGGTATCGCAGAACGCACTCAGCCATCGGTTGTAGGCGTCAAAGCAGGCTTTCTTGTAATTGATATCCGGGTGGTTGCACAACACCATGCCGAGACTGGGGTAGAGCACTTCTGCAGATAAGCCCTCTTCGTCTTGTATGCCCAGGCGCGCCTTTGGATCATGACCCGCTGGATGCAATTCTGCCCAGTCGACCGGATCAGAGAAGCGTTCCGGCGCGCGTCCTGCGGTGCAGATCAATCCCATGGGGACCTTGATGTCCAGATCTGCAATTTCCAGAATGGCACCGCGCTCTTCATCAAATATCGCTCGTGGACGCTTGTCCTCAAAGGCGGGGTCGATATCACGAAAGCAGTCTTCCGTTTCAGAGATATGGGAGTCAGCAGAAATCGCGCTGAGAGAGTAAGTCGCTGAATCAAGTGCCATTATTGTCTCCTTCATCTGCAGGATTGAGCGAATGCGATTT
>JAAENL010000545.1 GCA_024224435.1 Halieaceae bacterium | reverse complement strand
TGATTGTCCTCCTTTCGGATCGATATTGTCCAAGTAGTAATTGTGGAACCGCTGCTGTACCTGTTCGAGCAGCTCGGCGGTGGGCTGCAAATAGATGTGCGTGGAACTGATATCTACATGACCCATATAGGTGGCAAGAGCGGGCAGCCGGGCGTTGACATCGTGTCCCTGCCGGTACCAGGCCAGCAGCCTGTGTACGGCGAAGGTATGCCTCAGATCATGGATACGCGGCCCAGTGCGCTTGTTGTGCGGGATGTCGCATTTTTGCAATAAGCCTCTGAAGGTTTGATTGACGGTGGGGTGGCACAGACGCCGGCGGCATTCATTGAGCAACAGCGGCGAGTCGGGCGAGTGCGGCGCGCTTTTGAAGCGTCTGTCGATATAGTGCTGGAGTGCACGGCCAGTTGAGCTGCTCAGTGCTACCCAACGTGCCTTACGGAACTTGCCTTCAGCGATGTAGAGCCGTTGTGTGCTCGGCTGGACATCTTCCAGGTTTAAGGCCATAGCCTCGCCAATGCGTATACCTGTACTGTATAGAAGTCCCAGCAGCGTGCGGTAGGTGTGTGGCCGAAGCGAACCAAGCGGCAAAAGTCTGGAGCCAGCCGCCAGCAGGGCCCGAAGCTGTCTTGAGTTGTAGATGTAAGGTTGGTGTGCTCGATGTGACCGGATCATTTGCAGCGGCCGGGGCACATAGCTTTGAGGATCGCTGCCGGCCAAGTACTCGCAAAATTGTCGGATTACACACATACGGTTGCTCTGCGTGCGTGGGGCAAGCGTTGTAAGGCCTTGCTGATAGCTATCGGTGATCTCACGGGTAATATGTGGCCGGTTAAAGCCGTGTTGGACCAGGAAGCGGTCGAAGTATTCCAATAGCCGAGTCTGGCTGTGGTAATCGGTACCCGATAGCCGGCGCAGATTGATGAACCTTTTCATCTGTGCCGCCAGGCAACTTGAAAATCTGCATGCACTCATAGATCTACCTCCTGTGGCCAGTCGAGGGCTACCTGTTTTAAAGCGTTGAAGTCAACTTTGGTGTAGATGAACGTCGTACTCAAATGACGATGTCCAAGCACGTCGGCCACGGCTTTAAGCGAATATCCCTTGTTCACCATGCGGGTGGCAAAACCGTGCCGGAATGCATGAGCGCCCCGACTGGACACATTAATACTCGCGGCACGGATATAGCGGTCAACGATTGCCGAAAGCGAGCTGGAACGAGCCAAGGGGTGATACGGTGCCCGACAGGTTATAAAGACTTGTGGATAAGAACAACGAGGCCGAGCCTGTCTGAGGTAATCTAGTAAACTCTGTCCGACCTGCAGGCTCAAGGGCAGCAGACTGTCTT
>JAAENL010000544.1 GCA_024224435.1 Halieaceae bacterium | reverse complement strand
GCGGTGTTTGGCACCTCGATGTCGGCTCATCACATCCTGGGGCTGAAGCCGGTCCCAAGGGTATGGCTGTTCGCCATTTAAAGTGGTACGCGAGCTGGGTTTAGAACGTCGTGAGACAGTTCGGTCCCTATCTGCCGTGGGCGTTGGAGAATTGAGGGAAGCTGCTCCTAGTACGAGAGGACCGGAGTGGACGAACCTCTGGTGTTCGGGTTGTGTCGCCAGACGCATTGCCCGGTAGCTACGTTCGGACAGGATAACCGCTGAAAGCATCTAAGCGGGAAGCCTCTCCCAAGATTAATTCTCCCTGACCCCTTGAGGGTCCTGAAGGGCCGTAGAAGACTACTACGTTGATAGGCTGGGTGTGTAAGCGTTGTGAGGCGTTGAGCTAACCAGTACTAATTGCCCGTGAGGCTTGACCATATAACTCAGGTATTTGTGCTGTCGTGCGTATCGGGCAGGGGATGAAACCCTTGCTGATGAGATCGCGGTGGCACCAAAGTAGACTGAAGGATGTTGTGGCAAGTCCAGTGTTGATAATGCAACACGCAGGAACAGACAGTTTGATATACCGCCCTATTTGTTGAGACGAGGCAGTCGCAAGACGTGAGACCTACGACAGCAAGCCAGTTTGCCTGGCGACCATAGAGTATTGGAACCACCTGACCCCATCCCGAACTCAGTAGTGAAACGATACATCGCCAATGGTAGTGTGGGGATTCCCCATGTGAGAGTAGGTCATCGCCAGGCTTCTAAAAAGAGAACCCCAACCGGGTAACCGGTTGGGGTTTTGTTTTTAGGGCACTGGTGATCTTTATTGACGTATTTTTGTGGAGAGTCTGTTGCACCGTGAGACGGGCTCGGCGTATTCTTCTGTGGTGTCATTGCCTTGCAGATTAGGCGCTTGTCATCAGCACAGATTCATAATTCACAGCGGGCATGTTCAATGGAAAACTCTCCTGGCCTAATAGGTTTGCTACCCATCGCCCTCGTTATTGGCGTCTATTTTCTGGTGCGGTTCTACCGTCGCTGGAAGGAGAAAAAAATTCTTGTTACGCCGCTTCCGCAAGACATGATCAGGTGTCTTGAAGGCTCTGTGCCCTTTTACCTCGCACTCGATCCGGAGGCTCAGGAACGCCTGAGGAGTAAGATAAAGCGCTTTCTTGCAGAAAAAACGTTCTATGGCTGCGCCGGAGTGGTGATTACCGATGAGATGCAAGTAATCATCGCAGCCGAAGCCTGTCTCTTGATTCTTAATCAGGAGGGTCAAGTTTATCCTGGGCTAACCTCGATTCTGGTCTACCCCAGTACCTTTGTCGCGAAACGTGAGGAGCTATCGGAGGATGGCACCCGTTCTGTCTCATCACGCGATTTACTCGGTGAGTCGTGGGATACGGGAAAGGTCGTTCTCGCCTGGGACGCAGTGGCGAAGGGAGTCGCTGATTTTGCCGATGGTAACAATGTTGTGCTGCACGAGTTCGCCCATCAACTCGATTCAAGCTCCGGCCGAACAAACGGGGCGCCGCCATTATCAAAAAATAGTTACAAGAACTGGGCGAGGGTTTTGTCAGCCAATTACGAGGACCTCAGGTTGCGCAGTCAGCGGGCCTTGCCCACCGTTATTGATACCTACGGCGCCACCAACCCCGCTGAGTTTTTTGCTGTAGCGACCGAGACATTTTTTGAGCGCCCCCATGAGCTGTATCATCGGCGCCCTGAGTTGTTTGAACAGCTCAGTATTTATTACCGTCTTGATCCGAGAGACTGGGCCTCGCATGAGCAACCCTGATCAAGTCTCCGCTCGGTAGTGCCTGATTTGCACTTCTTCGCCATAGTCTCCGTAATCCCCCTGGGCTCGCAGCGCGCGAAACTCTCGCCAGGAGAACGGGCGATAATGAGGCTTGTCTCGGTTATTGATGGCTGAGGAGAGGGGTGTGACGACGCAGTCCATAGCCGGGTTGAGGAAAAACACGATGCTGTATCGGTCGCTTTCTGAACTTGCGCGCACCCGATGTAGCGGTGCCTTGAATCGGTCGTTGGACCAGACTTGCAGCATGTCGCCGATATTGATCGTTAGGGCACCCGTCACGGGGCTAACATCATGCCACCCGTCGCGGTAAATCTGCAGACCGGCCACCTCACCTTGCTGCAATAGTGTCAGTCCGCCGGCGTCCGTGTGTTCACTGATACCGAGCGGGCCTGGCGCCGGCGCATCGGTGTCGGCCAGCGCGTCATTCACCGGGTAGTAATTGAGTCGCGTGAAGGAAGAATGGACCGGATCGAAAGCGTTTCGGAGCGCACTGCGCTCGGCGCCCAGAGCATGGCTTAGTCCGTCCAGAAGATCGAGAGATAAGAGGCGACAGCGATCTGTGTATAACTCCATCGTGCGTCGAAAATGATGTCGCCCCGCAGGCCATGGAATCGAGAATCCGGGCCCGAAATCGAAGATTTCCTTACGGTCGCGGCGCTGCTTCGTGAGCTCCCGGTCGTAGTATCCCCAGGGATTGTCCAGAGTGCGAACGACTGCCTGCTTTTCCGCCATTGGTTGGGCAAAGAACGAGATGCTCTCACTCAGTGCGTTACGGTTGATGTCGTTTGTAAGCGGATGGTTAACGAGATTGAAAATTCCATAATCCTCGCAGGCCTGTGTGATTGCGCCTCGCACGGTGGCAGCATCGTCCTGGTAATCGATCAGAGGAATTTGGGTCATAGCATCACGGCAACTATCTGCCAGGTTTCGTTATTGAAGGAGCGTTGTTCATGGGCGTTTTTATACCGCGAGGTATTTGTCCAGATCAAGTGCCTCCAACGCAGCGTCGGGCAAGAATTCTTTCGCGTAACGCAGGTAGATTTCTTCACGCAGGAAGAGTTGGAAACAATCCCGGTCGAGGTGACCATCCAAGACCATTTTGTGCAGGATATCGATGGCTGCAGCAACTGTTTTGGCTTTTTTATAGGGCCTGTCGGCAGCTGTAAGTGCTTCGAACACGTCTGCAATGGCAAGCAATCGTTCAGGGATGCTCAGCTGATCGCCGTGCAAACGGCGCGGGTAACCCGTGCCTGTCAGGGTCTCGTGATGTGTTGACGCGTAGCGTGGTACGTTTTTTAGTTCCTCCGGAAACGGCAGGCTGTCGAGCATCTTGATGGTGCTGATCATGTGCTCGTTAATCTTGAAACGATCCTCTTTGGTCAGGGTGCCACGTGAAACCGTCAGATTATAGATTTCCCCCTGGTTATAAAGATTGTCCGGAATGTCCATTTGTATGCCTAAAGCAGGCGGATAATCAGCCGACTGTTCGCGATCGATGACGTGCTCGGGCTTGTCAGCCAGCAGGTGTTCCGTTGCGGGTAGGCCTTGTGTGGTGGTTTTGTTACGCAGTTCCTCCAATGGTGATAACCCGAGACGGTTGTCGAAGTGACGTTGCCAGGTGCGTTGGGCGATGGTCTTGATCCTCTCCTGCTTGTCCGCGTCAAGAAACTCTCCGCCGATGTTACAACTGGCAACGAAGGCAAAATCTTCCATTAGTTGAGTCTGTTTTTCCTCTAGTCGATCGAAATGCGTCGGCTGCAGATCAGGGGCTGCTGCGCATTGTTTCAGGTAGTCAATTTCTGCATCTCGCCAAAGCACCTCAAAGCGCATCCGGATTTCGTGTATCCGGTTGTAGATGGTTTCCAGCTTACTTCCCTTATCTACAATGTGTTCCGGTGTGGTGATCTTGCCGCAATCGTGCAGCCAGGCAGCGATGCGGAATTCACGCCACTCATCGTCCGAATCAATATGGAACGCTTTAAATGCAGGGTGATCACTGGCCGAAGCGCTCTCTGCCAGCATAAGCGCGAGCTCGGGTACGCGCTTGCAGTGTCCGCCGGTATAGGCTGATTTATCGTCGATTGCCTGTCCGATCACTTCGATAAAGGCATCCATCAGCGCGCGTTGGGCCGTCTCGTGTGTCTGTATCGCGCTTACCATGCTCACCATGGATTCAGACAAATCGTCCAGCTCGCGGATATGGGAATTCACCCGGGTGACGCTGGCGTATTCCCGTCGCCGCACCTTGTCGTTCTCCAGTGCCAGCTGTTTTACCGGTCGAACAATCGGATTGGCAAAAAACCAGGTGACAGGAATAAGTAACAGCAGGAATAGCGCCGTGGCGATAATTGATACTCTGACCTGTTCAAGAAACGGCCTGACGACGGCATCTCTGGGGGACAATACACCCAGAAACAGCTGGTGTTCGCTAGCGCCTGTCGAGGCCGCATAGGCCAGATAAATATCGTCATTTAACGTTGTCTCGACCAGCGTGCCTTGCAGCTCGGGATTGTGGGCAATGGTTGTGAGTACTTGGCGGGGTATTGCCTCCGAGCGCTGCTCGGCGTGCGTCTTGTCTGTGGCGCTCAGAACGCGAAGATCCGGCTGGGTTACGATGAAATCGTCTGCACTGTCGTACGCTGCACTTACCGGTAGGGGAGGGGCAGCTACTGCGGTCTTATCGGCCTTACTGGAAGCGAGCACCTCGCCCGCGCGATTAAACAGGTACATCTCTCCCTGGTTGGCGACATGATGTTGCCGCAGGTACGCGGAGACCGTCTCCATCGTCATATCGATGGCGACAACAGTGTCCGTCTCTTGCAGCCGTTTCGACATTGTACGACCGGGTATGCCCAGCTGCGCGAACATATAGGGGGACGTCACATGAACTCCGGCGTCTGCTATTGCACTCAAATACCAGGGGCGTGACCGTATATCAAAATCCGTAGGTTCCGAGCGGAAGCTGCGCGTTTTCAGTTCTGCGTTGAGGTAGCGGTAGTGTCGCTCCTTGCCACGCGCCTTTAGCTCATCGGAGATGATGACCCAGCGGTCGGTGGGTGCTGCCTGCAACGACGAGCGGGCGATTTGACTGGCATTGAGGTTAATCACCTCGTAAAAGCTGCCGTCTTTCCTGCCCAGGTAGATGCCGTGGTACAACGGGTTTTTCAGCAATACCTCGGTGAAGATCGTCAGGTGCGCGGATTCCGACTGCGGATCTTGCAAGGCCGGGTTATCAGCAAGCAGGTCGATAATGTTGGCGTTGATAAGGCCGATGTTACGCAGTTCGCCGGTGACCCTGTTGGCGGTTGCGGTGTAAATATCAGTGGCGACCTCGCGCGCCATGGCCTGACCAAAATAGTACTGCAGGCCAATCGCCAGGCTCGCGGTAAGCAGTGTGACAACAATAAAGGCGGTCACCACAGTAAAGCGAATTGTGGAGTGCATCTGTCGCAATGATTGAAGCATCGGCTACCAGAGTGAAGCTTTCTGCGTT
>JAAENL010000543.1 GCA_024224435.1 Halieaceae bacterium | reverse complement strand
TTCCGTGCGGAGGTGCGCAGTTGGCTGGCGGCGAACGTGCCGGCGCAGCCGCTGCAGTCTTTCGATACCGAAGAGGGGTTCAAGGCGCACCGCCAGTGGGAGGCTACTTTAAATAGCGGGCGCTGGGGTATGGTGACCTGGCCCGAGGCGCTGGGCGGTCGGGGTTGCGACTTGATCGAGTGGCTTATTTTCGAGGAGGAGTACTACCGTGCGCAAGCACCTCTGCGGGTAAACCAGAATGGGATTTTCCTGTTGGGCCCTACTCTGATGGAGTATGGCACGGAGGAGCAGAAAGCCCGTATCCTGCCCCCGATGGCTACCGGCGAAGAGGTCTGGGCGCAGGGTTGGTCGGAGCCCAATGCCGGGTCGGACATGGCCGCGATACGTGCGACCGCGCGCCTTGAGGGTGACAAGTATGTGGTGAACGGGCAGAAAATCTGGTCCACCCGCGCTGTCTGGGCCGACTGGTGTTTCGGCATGTTCCGCACTGACCCCGAGTCCGAACGCCACCGGGGTTTGACTTTTATTCTGGTGCCTCTGGACAGTCCGGGTATTACGGTGCGACCGATTCCACAATTGGACGGACTGCCCGGATTCGCTGAGATTTTCTTTGATGATGTCGAAGTGGCGGTTGAAAACCGGCTCGGCGATGAAGGCGCCGGTTGGAGTGTGGCCATGGCGACGGCAGGGTTTGAGCGAGGACTCATGCTGCGTTCTCCTGCGCGATTTCAGGAAACCGCGCGAAGACTGGTCGAGTTGTATACCGCCAATCGTGAGTCTGCAGACCGGGATCCGGCGGTGAAGGACGCGGTGCTGCGCGCCTATCTGGACGCCGAGAGCTACTGCCTCGCGACGTATCAGACTGCATGCCGTCTCAACAAGGGGGGCAAGATCGGCGCGGAGTCATCGACTAACAAGATATTCTGGTCTGAGCTTGACCAGAACATGCACGCGGCGGCTATGAGTATTCTTGGCGCTCGCGCCGAACTCTTGTCCCATGCGCCCGATGCCAGCGGTGTCGGCAAGTGGCTCGATGGCTGGATGTTCTCTATGTCGGGGCCGATTTACGCAGGCACCAACGAGGTGCAACGAAACATTATCGCCGAGCGCATGCTCGGGATGCCGCGCTGAGCGGTGGGTTGGATGCGGAGAAATAACTGAGTATGGATTTTACGTTTACAGAAGATCAATTGCTGTTCCAGGCGTCGGTCAGGGAATTCCTGACCAACGAAGTGACCACCGAGCGCATTCGCGCAAGTTGGGAATCAGACTCGGGGCGCAGCGATGAATGGTGGAGCCAGTTGGCCGAACTTGGGCTGACCGGCATGACGGTGCCCGAGGCGCATGGCGGGTTGGGCATGAATGAGCTGGACTTTGTTTTATTGGCGCAGGAATGCGGTTATGTCGCACTGCCAGAGCCGCTGGTAAATACGGTGCTGGTTTCCGTACCGTTGCTGCGCGACATCGGCGGAGAGGTGGCGGCGCACTGGCTGCCCAAGATTGCCAGCGGTGAAGCAAAAGTCGTCGTGGGCCTGGCGCAAAATATGCTCGTGGAGGATGCCCATGTAGCCGACCTATTGTTGTTACAGCACGCCGGTGTGCTGCTCGCGGCGACACCGGAGCAAGTGAGCTTACGGCATAACGAGTCAGTCGATCCCTCAAGAAAACTGTATGCCGTCGAGGTGACAGGGCAGCCACAGGAAGTAGCGGCGGGCGCCCGGGCCGAGGCCCTGATCGCAGACGCGTTGAACCGCGGTGCATTGGGCAGCGCCGCCCAGGCGCTTGGGCTGGCCCAGCGCATGATTGATTCAGCAGTGCAGTACACCAGCGAGCGGCAGCAATTTGGCAAGCCGGTGGGCAGTTTTCAGGCGGTGAAGCACCAGATGGCCAACGTCGCCGTGCAACTGGAGTATGCGAAGGCGCCCACGCACCGTGCGGCCTATGCATTGGCAAGTGGTCAGGCGATTGCCTCACACGCAGTATCCCACGCGAAACTGGTGGCCTGCGATGCGGCTAACCTGGCCGCCAGAAACTGTCATCAGGCACACGGTGCGATGGGCTACACGTGGGAGATGGACCTGCATATTTTCATGAAGAAAGCGTGGGCGCTGGCCAATTGCTGGGGCGATGCAGGATTTCACAAGGCGCGTATTGGGCGCACGATTTTTGCTGATGGTGCCGCACTGGGTGCAGGCGCGACATTTGGTTAATCGCAGGCCGGTTTCCAACATTCAGGTTTTTCGAGATCAACAGAGGTAAACAATCATGGCAGAGGCATACATAGTAGATGCAGTTCGTTCGCCCACCGGCCGCCGCAAGGGTGGGTTAGCGGATGTTCATGGCGCTGACCTGGGTGCGCACGTGCTCAAGACACTGGCGGACCGTAATGAGATACCCGACGACGAGTACGACGACGTGATCTTCGGCTGTGTCGATACTATTGGCCCCCTCGCCGGTGATATTGCGCGGACTTGTTGGCTGGCTGCGGGGCTTGCGGATGTTGTGCCGGGCACGACCATTGATCGTCAGTGTGGTTCGTCCCAGCAGGCTGTGCATTTTGCCGCTCAGGCGATTATGGCGGGGGTGAACGACGTGGTCGTCGCGGGCGGTGTGCAAACGATGACGCAGATTCCCATTTCATCGGCCATGTTGGCCGCCCAACCTATGGGTTTTCCCGATCCGTTCTCCGGCAGCCAGGGGTGGGTTGCACGGTATGGCGACGTACCGCCGTCGCAGTTTACTTCCGCCCAGATGATTGCTGACAAGTGGAAAATCTCCCGCGAGCAGATGGAAGTGTTTGCCTTACGCTCCCATACGCTGGGACAGCAGGCGATCGACGAAGGGCGCTTCACTCGAGAAATCGCACCCCTGAACGGC
>JAAENL010000542.1 GCA_024224435.1 Halieaceae bacterium | reverse complement strand
GCCCCCGGGCCCCCGGGCCCGGGGCGCCGGCTTTGGCGGCTGTGGTACATAAACGAAAACTTGCGCGGTTATGCCTTGCTGCTGCCGACGCTGCTGTTCGTGTTTATCATGCTGATGATCGCGCTCGTGACGCTGGTCGTGCAGAGCTTCTGGGGGGGCGCCGGTTCGGGCACGGCCACGCACTATACGCTCGCCAATTACACTATGCTGCTCACGCCGCAAGGCGAGATGTACCGAGTCCTGCTGCTGCGCTCGCTGTGGATGTCCCTGATGATGACGGTCAGCGTGATCCTGTTTACTTATCCTATCGCATATATTCTCGCCTTACACGTTCACAAGCGTAAGGTGTTTTGGCTGATCGCCATCACCATTCCATTCTGGACCAGCTACCTCCTGCGCGTGTTCTCGTGGAAAGTTATCCTTCAGCATGATGGCGTCCTCAACTCGATCTTTTTGATGCTCGGGCTCATCGATGAGCCGCTCGATACTCTCTTACACAATCGCTCCGCCGTCATCATAACGCTGACCCATGCCTGGGCGGCGTTCGCCATCCTGCCGATTTATGTCTCGCTGGAGAAGATCGACCGATCGTTGCTGGAGGCGGCAATCGATCTGGGAGACGGGTTTGTGCGTCGTTTTTGGCGCGTGACTCTGCCACTCTCGATGCCCGGGGTTCTCGGTGCTACCCTGCTCTTGTTTATCCGCAACGTGGGTGATTATGTAACGCCGGCCCTCGTCGGCGGTATCTCCGGCACGATGCTGGGCAATCTCATCGTGTCTCTGTTCACTGATATGGATAACGAACCTTTGGCCGCTGCAGTCTCCATCGTCCTGATGCTGTCAACGACATTGGTGGTCTGCGCGTTTGTACTGCTTATCGGCGGCCGCAAGCGATTGAAAGGCCAAGCCTGATGATGAAATTACGCGCGCCCGGCATTGTGCCCCTTTTCCTGGGGTTCTACATGTTCGTTCTCTACGCTCCCGTGCTGCTCCTTCCACTGTTTTCATTCAACGACAACATTTACATGATCTTCCCTCTGAAGGGGTTGACCCTGAAGTGGTATACGATGATGATCAATGACGCCTCTCTGATGAAGGCGCTTTGGGCGAGCGTGATGGTCGCCGTGACCGCGGCCATTGTCAGCACAATACTCGGGTTTCTCTCGGCCAAAGCGATGACGCGTTATCATATGCGTGGAAAAGGCGTGCTGTTCGCGTTTATCATGCTTCCCTTAATCGTGCCGTCCATCATTCTGGGTGCATCCCTGCTTAGTTTCTTCAGGCAATTCCTGGACGTCAATTTGTCTTTGTGGACCGTGGGAATGGCACACGTACTGATATGCATACCGTTCTCAATGCTTGTCCTGGTGGCCAGGCTCGAGGGTTTCGACCGCTCTCTGGAGGAAGCGTCCTGTGATCTCGGTATGAGCGCCTGGCAGACTTTTCGGCGGGTGACATTGCCCCTGGCGATGCCCGGTGTGTTGGCCAGCCTGATCCTCTGCTTAATGGTGTCATTCGATGAGTTCCTGCTTGCGTTTTTCCTGAGCGGCAACCAGGCAACCCTGCCTGTTTACATGTACAGCTTGCTTCGTTTTCCCAATTTCTTGCCGGCCGTGCTGGCGCTGGGGAGCTGCGTCCTCATCGTATCCATCGTGTTGATCGCCACGGCGGAGTGGCTGCGTCGCGAGCGTGTAACTACCTGACGTCAATGGAGAGAGCCATGCCTCCGTCTGAGTCGATGATTTCAATTTCCGAAGTGTCCAAGCTTTTCGGCCCGGTGACGGCGGTCGATCAGGTAACGTTGGACATTGCACGCAACGAGTTCTTCGCCATTCTCGGTCCGTCAGGCTCCGGCAAAACGACGCTGCTGCGTCTGCTGGCCGGGTTCGAGATCCCCAACACCG
>JAAENL010000541.1 GCA_024224435.1 Halieaceae bacterium | reverse complement strand
TGTCGAGCGCTTCAACCGGGGCATTCATAAATTTTATCCCGATGCCCACTGATGCATGATCTGTACTATGCGCGAGGCTGCTTTCCCATCCCAGAGATCAGGCACCCTGCCGACTTTTCCACCTGTCGACACGACATCTTCGTAACAGGCCATGATCTTGCTCGAATCTGTGCCCACGATCGTATTGGTTCCCTGTTCAACGGTGATCGGCCGTTCTGTATTGTCACGCAGTGTTATGCAGGGCACGCCAAGTGCGGTGGTTTCTTCCTGTATGCCTCCTGAATCAGTAAGCACCACCTGCGCATCTTTCATCAGGCCAAGCATTTCCAAATAACCCTGAGGAGGAATTGCGATTATCGCGGCATTCTCAAGTATTGCCTCGAGACCTGCCGATTCGATGCGAGCCTTGGTGCGGGGATGAATCGGAAACAACAGAGGCGTTCGCTTACTCACGCTAGCAAGCACTTCCAGCAACCCACGCAGCACGGCAGGGTCATCGACATTGGAGGGGCGATGCAGAGTAACGACACCATAACGACCTTTTTCACCGAGTGCACTGTCAAGCTTCATGCCTGACAATGTGGTTGCTGCAGGGATCGCATCGGCGAGGTTATATAACAGGGTATCGATCATCACGTTTCCGACAAAGTGAATCTTCTCATCTGAGATTCCCTCCTTGGCCAGATTATTTCTCGCACTATCCTCTGTCAGAAAGAGTAAATCGGATAATTGATCCGTCAATATACGATTTATTTCCTCCGGCATACCACGATCACCGCTGCGCAAACCCGCTTCCACGTGGACAACAGGAACACCTTTTTTCACCGCGACAAGCGCACAGGCAATTGTCGAGTTAACATCTCCCACTACCAGAACCGCACAGGGGTGCACCTCATCTAGCACTGGCTCGAAGCGTTTCATTATTTCTGCGGTTTGCTGCGCGTGAGTACCCGACCCAACCCCAAGATCTACATCCGGCTCAGGAATATGCAGCTGATCGAAAAACGCGTGCTTCATAGCGGCATCGTAGTGCTGGCCGGTATGCAACAAAGTCGCATTCATACTGGACGAAGACTCTGCGAAGGCGCGCATAATAGGTGCTATTTTCATGAAGTTGGGCCGAGCACCCACAACACAGAGAACTCTCTTTGACCCTACATTGCCGACCATACAATCAACCTCTAAAGGGAAATTCTGAGCCCAATCATAAAGAGATTTTCCTTGTACTCGTTAAGACGCAACTTTGCTCGTCGGTCGACAAAGCGATAACCGAGAGTCAAGTTCATACGGTCACTCATGCGGTAAGAGAGATTTAATCGATAGGTCCACTGCTCTGATTTTGCTTGATTACTAAAGTCCTGGCCACTGGTGAAACCAGCTGGCTTTACGTCTTCGTAATAGACTGATCCCACCAGGTTGTAGCGCCCCGACATGGTTGGACTAAAGGAAATTTCCCAATCGGTAAAATCCGCCTCCTGCCCGTCTGTTTCCCGAGTCTGCTGCGAATAGCTGCCAAACATCTGTAACGTACCGACACGCCCTTTATACACATAGGTCAAAGTCATTCGCTCATCAATGATGACACCGTCGCTGTTAATACTGGTATCAGTGCCGAGGCCACCAATAGCATCGCCGTCGGCATCAAAACGATCGCCCCCGCCGTTGAACAGCGGATCCCCGTCGCTGAAAGTCCCTAGACCCTCGGCCGGATCGTTAATCCCGTAGGTTGCCAAGTCACGTTGGAAGGTAACCACTTTTTCATAATTCGCTATGATGGTGCTGCGCTGACGCTCATGCGTGATTCTTACCCGAGGCGTAGTTCCGAAAAAACGGTCGCCTATGCCAACATCGACCACGGTTCGGGGAGACGGCGCCCAACGGAGCCCCACATCCCAGGCTTGCCCGCCCGTGTCGCCATCGCGAAAAGTCTGGAAACTATTCCACTCCCAACCATAAGTACCATTAACCTGCAGGCTTCGGGTCAATTGATAGCCAAGTTTCCCTGACAAGGACTTGAGTTCGGTGTCTTCCCTGGGCACGCTCTCCCCAGTGAACACATTGACCGCGTCATCGTTATATGATGTGTTGCTGTAACGACCCTTCACATCCCAGGTCATGCGCGGATTGAATTCACCCTTGACGGAGGATACGACAGCATGACGACTGCTATCACTGACAGAATCCTCTGAATTGAGTACCTGGCTATACGTATACCGCAAATCCGCTTGCGCGTTCTGTCCAATTTTACGTGAGGTGGAGGGACTTATTTCATACCGATAAAAGGTATTGGTATTACCGTTGCGATCGAGTCCGTCATTACTGCTGGCCCGGGCGGAATTGACACGGTTTTGATCTGCCCGGGCACTGACGTTGAGTTTCACCCAATCCTCTATCAAAATCGTGTTGATCGAACCCAGCAGACGAGGAAAGTATTTCTGCCTGTCATTAAGAGAGTCTCCAGTACAACCATCATCTCTGAGATCGCCGTCAGAGAGCGTATTGACCGTCAAAGAGCCAGTCAAACGCGCCTTCGTTCTACTCGTCTCTACCGAGACAGTGCCCGAAGGCGTCAACAGTGCTACACCGGTCCAGTCACTGCGCTTATCATCCTTCGTAAGACACACGTTATCCGTGTAAATCAGACTTGGCGCGACGACTATGTCGCGCTCCCACTTGGCTGCCTGCGCGCTGCTGGTGGCAAACACAGCCCCGAGCGCAAAAATCACCGGCACCCATCGATATAATCTAGACTCTTTCAACCCCATAATTATCATCCTGAGTCCGTGCCCGTATGTTCCGGGCGGTTTCCATAGGGAGTATCTGCATAACCATAATTATAGTAGTAGGGGTTACGCCCCCGACGCGCTCTGTTGAGCACCATTCCTACCATTTTATCTTCGGCGATATGCTCTATCGCTTGCGTGACTGCATACTGTGGCGTCTGGTCCGCACTCACCACGAATACGATCTGTCCCATAAAGCTCGCAAGGATCGCTGCCTCATTTGTCATAAGCAGCGGAGGTGAGTCAAAAACAATCACCCTATCATCATCCTCTTTCGCCAATTCAAGTATCAATTCATGCATGCGGGAGCTTGCCAGCAATTCATTGGAATGTGGATGAAATTTACCGGAGGGAAGCAATCGTAGCTTCTCCATATTTGTGTCCAGTGTAACGTCTTCCGGATGTAAACCTCGGTTTTCTATGAGATCGATAAGCCCCGCCGTTTTCCTCTGCACACCTAAAAGCTTTCCTGCCGTCGATTTCGCACAGTCGCCATCGACAAACAAAACCCGCTTGTCCTGCTCCATCGCGATACTCAGGGCTAACGAAATTGAACAAAACGTCTTGCCATCACCTTCCAAAGCACTGGTGACCATAATCAGCTTGCCGTTGGCAACCGGCGGCGTGACAGAATCACCCACAATGTTCACTAGCAGCGGCCTTTTGATCGTTCGGAACTCCTCGGCGATCGCACTGCGAGGCGCGGTAGGCGTCACGATCCCAAGCTCCTGCAGCTTCGCATAGGGAATCATGACAACCTCGTTGTCCGCGCCACCAGGAGCAGGCATAGCCGGCGCTTTACTAGAGGCGGCATGCGCCGAAACCCCGCCTGCAGACTCGGGCGCATCAACAGCGCGCTGTAAGGTATCGTCAGTCTCCGGCGTCATAACCGAATTACTGCGGATGGAGCGCGCAGTCTCCTCAGCCTTTCCCTTCCCAAGGGATTTTATTGCCTTCTCAATAATGCTCACGGTCGATTCCAGTTAACGTTCGGTCGCTCTTTGTCTGTTCGATTTTTTTCATTCTTTTCGCGCCGTTGCCTCTACACAAACAACGTGCTTTGCCCGGCAGATATTACGAGGAATATCACGGGCAAAAACGCAGTCAGGGAATAAAATGCCACAATCCCGAAGCGTTCGCGCTGCTTCTCTTCATTGTTTAAATTCAACCTCACTGATCCCAGCACGGGCAGGCCCGTTATGGCAACCAACGTATGCGGATCGATAATCACAGGTGCGATGAGCGAAACCAGCAACCCTATGCCCACGCCCGCGGCGACGGCTACCCCTAGCACCAACGCGTTGAGAAGCAGCTTGTCAGGCTCACTGGGCATCAATGGCACAAACGGGGGATCTATGACGCGAAAAGTTACAGAGCTCGCTTTTTCTTCCACATCCTGTCCCAATCTGGCAAGCGCCCTCTTGGAGGTCATCGTACTGTGCGCTTCAGCCATCAGACCAATTTCACGCTCCATCTGGCGCAATTCATTCTCTACTCCAGGAATGGAATCAACTTGCGCCTCAAGCTCCGCCACGCGCTCCTGCTGCGCGTCTACCCTCGATTTGAAGCTGGCGATATTACTGGTGGCGGTGGACAGTGCCATGCGCATCTCGAGATAGACGGGACTGCTCGTTAAACTGGAATAGGGCACCGCTGGGCCTGGCATCTCGACTGCACCCGATCTACTTGCACCGCTGCCACTCTGCTCTGCGAAAACCTTTCTTTGGTAGGTATCACGCTCGGCATTCATTTCTTTAAGGAGTGTCTTGGCCTGTCTCACCTCGGGATGCCTCGGTGTATACTTCAGATTAAGGTCATCCATAGCAGCCACAAGCCCCACGATTTTTTGATCATATGGCGTGGGTATTTTGGACAGCTCTAGCTCCTTTTTGGTGGGCTTACGGCCACCGGAGGACGGCTTGGCAGGTATAAACAAGGGGTTGTAGAGAGGGTCCTCACCGGCTATCTGACTTTCCAGCGCTATCGCCCGGTTTTCCTCCTCCTGCTGAGCTCTGAGAGCATCCTCAAGTGCTTTTCTTTCCGAGTTAAGCGTCGCGTAAAAACCCGCTTCGGAGCCAACGATGTCAAAATGTTGTTGCTTGAACCGTGCTACTTTAGCCTCTGATTCAACGAGGTTATCCTCGTACTCCTGAATTTTTTCGTCTAGGTAATCGAGGGAGCCATCCGCGTCTTCGCGTTTTCCGCTGAGCGATCCCTCAATAAAAATAGTCAGCAAAGCCTGTGCAATTCGCTTGGCGGTTTCCCGGTCCGGATGCTCGACGTCAATGGTGTAAAGCGACTGCGCCTTTTGCTCGCCACTGTAAAGCGAAATAGACTCTTTTAAATTGGATATCATCAGTGTCTGTTCAGCAGGGTCTGAGACCTCGAGATCAAGGTCTGTCATGCGCATGAGCTTTTCGAGATTTGGCCGACTCAGTAGCGTACGGCTCAACAAACCAATGCGGTCCTGCGTGTTGGGCTGAATGGTCAAGCCCTGCAGCAAAGGCTTTAACAGAGTGTTTGTATCAACGTAAACCCTTGCTGTCGCAACATAGGACTCCGGCAATTGCCACACCCACGCCCAACCTGCTATCGCCACGCTCCAAGACACGATCAAGGCGAGCCAGCGATGCCTCCAGACACCCCAGGCGAACGAGAAGAGCTGTGCAAGGATTTCCTGCATCTAAACCGTGCTCCCGGCGCACAAAAAAATTTGCTCAGAACCACGATTCCGCGATGATAACGATATCACCGGGCATGATCGACAGGTTCGCAGAAATGTCACCCTGCTTCACCAGATCGTCCAACCGAAGGTTATAACTGACCTCCTTGCCGTCCACGAGACGAATCAGAACAGATTGATTGCCCGCCGCATACTCCGTCAGGCCTCCTGCCGCGATCATTACGTCAAGCAGTGTCATATGTTTCTTGTAGGTGATCTGCTGGGGATCAACCGCCTCTCCCATCACACGCACGGACTGATCGGGAACGCCCTCAAAGCCAGTCACCGTTACACTGACCACGGGTTGTCGAACGTACTCGGAATACGCGGCTTCGACATCACGAGCCAGCTGTGTGGAGGTTTTACCACTGGCCTGAAGATCCTCGACCAAGTGCGTCGTTAGTTTGCCGTCGGGACGCACGGGACTGGACGAATTCAATTCGCTGTTACCCCAGACAAATATCGCTATTTCGTCGCCCGGCCCAATGATGTAGTCGTAGTCAACCTCTACATTCACCTGGGCGTCCGGCACTGGTGGCAACTCACCGCCAACGGTGCAGCCGACAAGCAGTACCGCTAGCGCTACAGCCAAGCCTGATTTGATTTTGTGCAATGCAGGCACTCCGAAAAACAGTTTTGTATTAGTCGTCATCTAAAACTCCTTTAGAAACCATACAGTCGTCAGTGGCATTGCTGACTTTACCATGCCACCACTCACTAAATCATGTGCCACAGCCACATTGTGACAAACGTCACAATGAAACCAGGCTTCTTACTTCTATCATCCGTTTTGCCCAATCATGCCCACCTGAACTTGGGACCGCCACCTATAGATTAGCCGCTTTGATGTGATTATGCGTGATTTAACGGACTTTATCTTCACGTGTTTCGCGCAGCCACGACACCCTGCCCTCAAGACCCTCTCACTTACCAGCGTATTACTGCGCCCCGGGATCGACCGGGAGTGCACTCCTTGGCTCCGCCCGGCCCAAATCAAACCATGCAAAAACACTGCTCCTGAACGACTCAGGCATGACGTCATAGGCTACATATAGCAACGCCAGAAGCACGATGCTGACCACCACCGCACTGGATACCCTATGCGAAAAAGTGTCGCTCTTTTGCTCTCCCCCACGTGCCGACATACTCTCGTCCGAAGGCACTTTTTCCTCGACGCGAAAAGGGTCAGGCGCGTCTTGTACATCAGTTGGTTGAGGAATATCCATTACCTCGGGCTCCGCCCGCTCCGCTTGCGCGTTTGCCGGTGACAATGCAGAGGAGCCGGGATCATTCTGTGGCAATTCGGACACAGGTAACGACGCCGGCGCACCGTCTGACAGACTCTGCACAGACACGGGACCGACGTCTGCGCCCCCCCCGTCGGTCGCAACAGCGGAGGTTCGGGCAGTCCCCTCCTCCTCGTCTCCCGCTTCGCTAATGGGCGCAAGTGATCCGGCAACGTCCTCTGCAGCCCTCGGCGACGCGCCTTCGGGTAACGGTACCCAGTCCTCCACCTCGGGAGACTGAAAATCCTGTATCGAAAACTCAGAGCCCGCCGCAAGCCCCTCAGTCTGGAGCTCCCCTATCACGACCGCCACATCCTTTACCTCGATCGTATGGCGGTCTTCAACACTGCCCAGCAGAAAAAGGCGGCTGCAAATGAGGTTGATACGCCGAGGCACACCCTCACTGAACTTATGGATCAAGGGAAAAATTCCCCGCTCAATCGACGGGTCGCCCTTCCAGCCGACAACCTGGAGGCGATGCATCACATAGCCCTCGGTCTCCTCGGCGTCTATGCTACCGATGTGACTGGCCGCGACAATGCGCTGATGCACCTGCTCCATCTCTGGCCGGAGTACCAGATCGCGCAGCTCAGGCTGCCCCACCAGAAAAACCTGCAAGAGAGGTTGATTGTCCAGTTGGATATTGGTCAGCAAGCGCAACTCTTCCATAGCGGATGGAGATAGATCCTGCGCCTCGTCTACGATGAGCAGTGCTCGCCTGTTTGCGCGGTGCCAGCGCTGCAGGAGCACTGTAAGTCGCTGTAACAGCTCCGCCTTGTCGATATTAGCGGAACCGATCTCGAAACTGTACGCAACCGATTTCAGCAGGTCATCTGCTTGCAACTGGGTACAGACCAGATTCGCCACGTGGACATTATCCGACGACAAGCTTTCTACCAGATCGCCAATCAAGGTGGTCTTACCCGTGCCCGGGCGCCCGGTAATCATGACAAACCCTTCCGCCCGCCTGTAGGCATACGTCATGTAAGCGCCGGCTCTCGCGTAGCCCTTGTGCTCAAAACAGAAATTGTGGTCAGGACTGAGACGAAACGGCTCGGCTTGGAATTTGTAATAGATTTCGTACATTTACGAGGGACCGTTAACTGCGCACCTCACTCTCACAGACTTCGCCAGTCTTTGCAACACGAGGTATGCGGCCAAAACAGGACACGCCACATTCCGTTGGGGATGCTAATCAATGTAATTTGGCTGTCAGAAATCAACCCTGAACAATGACCGGAACGCAGGCTCACTAAATCCCTATGTATCTGTTTTTATTGTATTTTATAGTCGGGCGAGACGACAGACCCGCGCTGGCGCACCATTCCTGATGTGATCCAGCTCCCAAACCTGATATCTACAGGTGACCCCCCTTCCTTGTAATGATAAAATGTAAGAAACTGTGTACACCGTCTCAGGGATAGATATGAACGGCGGTTGCGACGGATCCACGGATCTGAGGGATATTGTGTGAGCAACGACGAGAACAAAGATAGCAGTGCAGGCCCGTCAGACAACCGGCTCGCCGACGCGAGTCACGAAGAACTGCCGAGTCGATCGCGACGGCGCTTCTCGCGCACAGCCCTCGCCAGCAGCGCCGTGTTGCTGTCTCTGGGCAACAGAACTGCCTGGGGCCAGACCGTTGTCGGCTGCATGTCAGTCGCCACGCTGGATTCCTTCAACCCGTCCACAGGTATGTTTCAGTCAGCGCCGGGCAGCAGGCCCGAGCACAACGAAGCACTGGCGGCAGAAATTCACCACGTCGCTGGGTCCAACACCAATGGCGACTATCTCGCCGAGGACGTTGTTGGGTCTGATGGTTCGACCGTCTATTCCACATGCCAGGATCCTGCCTTGATCGACGGTGTCTGTCTGATAGAGGATGACTCCTGCCCCTGACCAAGTCAGGCCTCGTCGTCGAAAGGCCCTGCGGCGAACACGCGGACACATACAATCTCTGGCTCACCAACGAGCGCGTCAACACAACCCTCTACAAATCATGGCTGTGCGTATGAAGTGGCGAACTGAATCGGAGGGCAGATTTTATGACCCAGGAGAAACAACCGTCATCTACTACAACACGCACAGCGGTGACACACACCTACTAACCGCTTTCGCGGCCCATGTGCTCCGCGAATTCCACGCTGAATCTCTGTCGCTGGCGTCCCTGGTTTCTCGCGTCACTCCTGTGGTCGAAGCGGGCCAAGCCAGCGACCTGCAAGAAGCACTGGAGGGGGTGCTGTCAGAACTGGTGGCAATGGATATCCTGAAGCAGGAATAAATGACGATTCTGCGTCAACTGTCTCAGGACGAACTCTCCACACGTCTCTCCGCCGACGGATTACCTCTGAGGATAGGACCTTACGTCTACCGAATTCGCAGCAAGCTGCGCACCATCGAAGATGGTATCCGGACACTCTATAGTGATTTCGAAATCGCTAACAATGACGACTTTGTAGATTACGACATTGCCCTGCAGCAAAAAGGATTGCGACAGCACATACATCACCAACTTGAGTTTCTCTTCGATGGCACCACACCGTTTAACCTGATTCCCCTCGGGCAAGCCTATGCCTTTCTAGAGTGGGGCATGAACTGGTGCGTATCAATTCACGCCAATGAGTACCTCAAGCTACATGCAGCCGCCGTTGCCCGGAATGACTCGGCCATTATCATGCCAGGGGTTCCCGGTGCAGGCAAAAGCACCCTGTGCGCGGCCCTCGGCCTCAGTGACTGGCGCGTATTGTCAGATGAGCATGCCCTCATAGAGCCTGATTCCGGAAAAATCGTTCCGCTATGCCGCCCGGTGAGTCTGAAAAACGACAGCATCGGCGTAATCAAATCTTTTTCAGCTAAAGCATGTTTCGGGCCGGTGAGCGAGGAAACACATAAGGGCCGAGTCGCGCACATGAAGGCCGATCTGCACAGCCAAAGTCACCAGAACCAGCCACTGTCGACCGCTGCAATGGTCTTCCCGCGCTACTCTCCCGATGACCCACAAGGGTTGAGTAAACGTCGGCGCACGGACAGTTTTCTTCTGGCAGCCTACCACTCGTTCAATTACAGCCTGCTGGGCGACACCGGCTTTAACGTCATGAAAAATCTCATCGAGGAAGTTGAATGCTTCGATTTGGTTTATCGAGATATGGACTGGGCCGTCGATGCGATGAACACACTGGTAGAAGGCAGGCACGGCGCATGAGTTTTCTTTTGAAAGATGCCCTGCTCAATCCTCAGTCAGTCTGCACACTGAACAACACTGAATTGAATCAGCTGCTCTCCCAGGCTCGTAATTCACGCCTGCTCGCAGCGCTCGGCGTGCGACTGGCTGATTACGGGGTACTTGAGTCGCTACCCTACGCAGCGAGCCGGCATTTGACCTCGGGGGTGGTGATCCACGAAAAGCAACGCCGTGATCTGCACTACGAATGCGAAAAAATTCTCGCAGTACTGGCACCGCTCGGAGAAAAACTGGTGTTGCTCAAAGGGGCCGCCTACATACTGGGGAATCTAACGGCAGGCCGTGGCCGACTGGTTACAGACATCGACATCATCACCCCGGAAGCGAGCCTGGCGCGGGTTGAGGCAGCCCTTAAACAAGCGGGCTGGCGCGGCAGCCCCATGAGTGCCTATGATGAGCACTACTACCGCGAGTGGGGACATGAAATCCCGCCACTCACACACAGAAAACGCGGCACAACCCTCGATGTCCACCACAATATTCTACCACCCACATCTGACGCCCAAGTGGATGCATCGATACTGTGGGAGAATTTGCTCGAGGTACAACCCGGTGTTTATACCCTGTCACATCAGGACATAGTCATACACAGCGCCACCCACCTGTTTCACGAAGGAGAATTTCATCATGGCCTCAGAGACCTGTGGGATATAGACCGCATGCTGCGTGATTTCCCGCGGTACGATAGCGACTTCTGGAACAATCTCGTACCGAGGGCGCAGTCACTGGGCCTTACCGGCTCCCTCTACCATGCGCTTAGCTACTCTGCACAAGTCTTCAACACTCCCATACCGAAAGAGGTACTCACATCAGCAGAGAGCCCGTCGCGTCGCTTGCGCAAACCAATTATGGATTTTCTGTTCAAAAGAGCGTTCACACCTGACCCTGTGCAGCGTCGCTTACCCTTCAGGAATATCGCCCTCTTTGCACTTTACATTCGCTCACACTATCTTCGGATGCCGCTTTACCTGCTGTTACCGCATTTAATTCGAAAAGCCTGGAAAAAGCAGCTGGACACCGACCACAGTGAGCTAGAAAGAGGAAAAGAAGCGGGTGAGTGAAAAAATTTTCAGGTCGAACTTGCCCCCAACGACCTGAGCCGCAATGGCATGTTTCTCGCCGGCCTAAAGACGCCAGACGGCGAGGTTCTGCGCGGCAAGGCCTTTCCGGTCGATGACAGATTTTATATCAATCAGAATTGCATCTTCACTCATCATGGCACCAAGGTCTTCAGGCGCCAGCGCCAGATATTGAGCATGTGGCACGGCTAAAATGACCGCTTGGCAATCTTTTATTTCATCGAGACTGCGCAACTCTACACCGTACTCTTCCTTTGCATCGGCCGGATCGGCCAACGGATCGTGGACAAGGGTCTGGCAACCGTATTCGTCCAGCTCCGTGAGAATATCCACCACTCGTGAGTTGCGCAGGTCGGGACAGTTTTCTTTAAAGGTAAGGCCCAGTAATGCAATTCTGGCTGTGCTTATATCATGGCCAGACCGGGACAGGTGCTTGACTGTTTGCTCCGCAATGTACTTACCCATATTGTCATTAGTCTGCCGCCCGGCAAGTATTACCTCTGGATGATAGCCCGACGCCTCGGCGCGGTAGGTAAGGTAATAGGGGTCGACACCAATACAGTGTCCGCCGACAAGGCCGGGCCTAAAGGGTAAAAAGTTCCACTTAGTGCCTGCGGCCTCGAGAACATCAAGAGTATCGATGTCGAGGCGATTGAATATCAGGGCGAGTTCATTCATAAGAGCAATGTTCAGATCACGCTGAGTGTTCTCTATCACTTTAGCTGCCTCGGCAACCTTGATACTGGCCGCCCGGTGCACCCCCGCATGAATAATTCCGCCGTACAATGCAGCGATATTTTCGAGCGTCTCAGCGGTATCGCCCGATACCACCTTGATAATAGTCTCCAGGCGGTGCTCTTTGTCGCCAGGATTAATACGCTCGGGTGAATACCCCACATGGAACCCGGCGCCCTGACCTCCATCACGGGCAGACCACGTCATACCCGAAACACTCTCAAGCAGCGGCACACAGACCTCCTCCGTACACCCGGGATACACGGTTGACTCAAAGATCACAGTGGCACCGGGGCGCATGTGAGCACCGACCGCACGACAGGCGCCCGTCAACGGCGAGAGATCCGGGCGCCTTGCCGAGTCGATGGGCGTCGGCACAACCACGACAATGATCGCGGCGTCCGCCAACCTGGCGGCATCACTGGTGAAATCAAGGTGAACAGCCTCCGCAAACCGGGATGACTCAACCTCACCACTTGGATCATTCCCCGCACGATAGTGAGTAAGTTTTTCTTCATTGAGGTCCACACCGATCGTAGGACGAACGCGTCCGAATGCCACCGCGAGAGGCAAGCCTACATAGCCCAAACCCACGATCGCCACAGTATCCAAATCTTGCTTAGCCATTCACTTCATCCCAGCACATGAAAATCAGAGCTAACAGCTCACTGCGGATAAGCTCATGAACACAATCTACATGCGCTTTCCGCTTGGCACTCGCGTAATTGAACGGTCCGCTCGATCGAGACCACCTCTCCAACAACACGAAGCGCCTCAGCGCAAAACTGCTATTCACCTTCTTTATTGTGAGTACTGCGTACCACTTCTTTATCGATGGCATTTTTACTCACCAAACTGAAGTATAATGTTTCCGGGATAGCATCGCTATTGCCTAACCTAACATGGTACTCGAATTGTTAAGTTTAGAGTTACAGCCTCAAGCCAGCATCATCGGCAACATTGGCATATACAGCTACGGCACAGCTATGCTGGCCTACGCCATGCTGGTTATTCTGGCATTCATTACACGGCGCACAACGCCTATGGGCATGCCACTGCTGGCCGCCAGCAGTCTCACCACACTTTGGGCCAGCGTTGTAACACTATCCCTGCTACTCACCGAGCCTAAATTCGAGCTGGTACGCCTCACGGAGGCCGCACGCAACGCTGCCTGGCTTTTTGTCCTGTTTAAGTTCATCGGACAGCGAATTGGGGGCAGCGATCATTTCCTCGCCACGTCGCGCTGGGTGCTCTGGTTTTTCGCCTGTACGGCGATCATCTTTTGCTTTCTGTTCGGCGCCGCCCCCCTCGCGGAAGACGTTCCCATTCTCTCCGAAGCTGCACGTAAGGCGAGCTTCAGCATCTGGCTGGCTGTCTCGATTCTCGGGCTCTTGTTGCTAGAGCAGCTATTTCGTAATAGCAACGAGCATGAGCTTTGGGCGTGCAAGCACCTCTGCGTCGGTCTCGGACTGGTCTTTACCTATGATTTTTTTATGTACGCTCAAGCACTACTTTTCCAGCACCTGGACAAAGAGGTCTGGCAGGCCCGGGGGTTCGCCACCACCATGGCTGCTATTCTTATCGCTACCAGTCTGAGTCGTTGGGAACACGATAAATCGCAAGATGACATGACCTCGGATGACGAACTCGGCGGCCTCTATCTCTCTCGCCATGTCGCGTTCCACTCACTTACGCT
>JAAENL010000540.1 GCA_024224435.1 Halieaceae bacterium | reverse complement strand
GCTGTTGCCACTGCTGCGCAAGATCGTAACGCTCACAACGTCCCCGGTGGGAATCAACTGGATCGCAAGCTCCACCTCCATACCATTGCGTGCACTGGGGGGGCGACTCCAGTAGTTGATCACCGTTTGCTGGATAAGGGCAACAAACGTGGCAGACATTTCGCCCGTGGTAGCCGCCTGCTCGGCGGCAGCGGTCGCGGCTAGCTCCTCTCTGGCAATGCGTGCCAGTTCTTCGCGGGTAATACGCGACGCTGGCTGGGGCTTGGGTGCTGCAGTAGGCACCGGTTTTGGCCTGGGTACCACTTTTGGCTTTTTTGGCACCGCAGGCTTGGGTTTGGGTGTTTCGACCGGCTTATTTACGACCGGTTTAGGCGTCGGTTTGGCTTGTGGCTTTTTTGCTACCGGTTTAGGTTTAGGTTTCGGCTTTGGCTTGAATTCACTGGCATCCACGAGGCGAGCATTGATGACTGCCGGCGCGGGCTTGGCCTTTACGACTTCGCGGTCCTGCACATCCCAGTTCAACGTAAGGGACAGCAGCAGTAAACCATGGATCAGCAGGGTAGCCAGCGCGGGCCGCACTATGATGCGGGGCATGACAGGCCTGGCGTATACGGATGAACTCACTGCGGGTCTTCTGTCACCAGGCCAACGGAGGGCGCGCCGGCTTCCTGCAGTGCCACCATAATCGCCACAACGTCACCGTAGGGTACCGCACGATCGCCCCAGACCAATACGGGCTTTTGCGGGCTGCGTCGCATAACCGCGGAGACTCGATCCTTGATCGTTGGCAGGGACAGCACCTGCTTCTCCTGGCCCAGATTTAGATAGAGCTTTCCCGCAGCATCCACAGAGACAATGACGGGCTCGCTATCCTGGTTCTCTACGGGCTTGGCACTGGCCTCGGGCAGATCTACCTTTACCCCTTGCATCAGCATGGGTGCGGTCACCATGAAAATAATCAGCAACACCAACATTACGTCGATGTAAGGAACAACATTAATTTCCGACATGGGTTTACGTTTCTTGCGCTGACCCGACACTGACTTCAGGACTCCTGTCGTTCGCGGTTGCGCAGAGCATAAGCCTGCCGGGACAGAATGCCTGAGAATTCATCGGTAAACGTATCGTAGCGATTGCTGAATACCTCCACTCGTGCAGCGAAGCGGTTGTAAGCCAGCACCGCTGGTATAGCTGCGAACAGACCCATAGCCGTGGCTATGAGGGCCTCCGAAATGCCCGGCGCCACGGTCGCCAGGGTGGCCTGGGTGGAATTGGCCAACCCCCGAAATGAGTGCATTATGCCCCAGACTGTTCCAAACAATCCGATATAGGGACTGGTTGAGCCCACGGACGCCATAAAAGCCAGATGTCGCTCGAGGCGTTCCTCTTCGCGCATCACCGCAACACGCATCGCCCGGCGAGAACCCTCGATAACGGCTTCAGAATCCATTTCCGGCTGCTGAGCCAGTCGGGAAAACTCCTTGAACCCGGCGCGAAAGATACTTTCCATACCCAGTATCGCCTGGCCGTCCGAAGCCCGCTCATTGCCCTCGCGATAGAGCTGTGACAGATCAATACCCGACCAGAAACGCTCCTCAAAGCGATACATCTCGTCATGAGCGTCGCGGAAGTACAGGAAACGGTTGACGATCATGTACCACGATATGATGGAGGCCAGCAATAAAATAGCCATCACCATCTGCACGGTGAAGCTGGCGTTCCACACCAGATCCAGCAGACTGAGTTGTTCTTCCAAGGCCCATCTCCGGTTCAGTTATTCTGTTAATTAACCTCGCGCAAGCGCGCCAACATATCCGCAGGCAGACGCCGCGGCTTTCTCTGGTCATGATCAACGCAGGCGACTGTTATCTCACCCTCGGCCAGCACTTCTTCGCCACGGCGGATGCTCTGATAAAATACAATACGGGCTCCGCGCAAACCTACGAGGCGCGCCGATACCTCCAGCTCATCATCCAACTGCGCCGCCGAACGATAATTTACTGCTACCCTCTGCACCACGAACATCAAATCTTTATTAAATATGTGCGTCTTGCCGTACCCATGGACACGCATGAATTCTGTTCGCGCGCGCTCCATGAACTTCAGGTAGTTGACGTAATATACAATTCCTCCGGCATCTGTGTCCTCGATATAGACACGCAGGCGATGCAAAAATTCCTGGGGGGTCGCCGTTTTAGTCACCTTTCTTAAGGTCCAGTGACGGGCTATCGCCCTCCCCAGCGATGCCGGGTGCCGATAAACCAAAGTGCAGGTAAGCGCTGCGGGTTGCCATTCGCCCCCGTGGCGTCCGCAGAACAAAGCCCTGTTGAATCAGGTAGGGCTCCAAAACATCCTCGATGGTGCCGCGCTCTTCAGATATTGCCGCGGCAAGACTGTCAACGCCCACAGGACCACCATCAAACTTTTCGAGCAGGGCCAACAATAGTCGACGATCCAGGTGATCGAAGCCAAGTTGGTCCACACTCAGCATATCCAGTGCGCGATCGGCAATTTCTGCTGTAATCGCGCCATCGCTTTTGACCTCAGCATAATCCCGGACCCGCCTCAGCAGGCGGTTTGCAATACGCGGGGTTCCCCTTGCACGGCGGGCGATCTCCGCAGCGCCCTCCGCGTCAATACCGATATCCAGGATATCCGCAGAGCGCTGCACAATATGGCCCAGATCCGCCACCTCGTAGAATTCCAGCCGCTGCACAATACCGAAGCGATCACGCAAGGGTGAGGTTAACAATCCCGCCCGAGTCGTTGCGCCCACCAATGTAAACGGCGGCAAATCCAGCTTTATAGAGCGAGCTGCAGGCCCCTCACCAATCATGATATCCAATTGGTAATCCTCCATGGCGGGGTAGAGAATTTCCTCCACAAAGGGGCTCAGTCGATGGATTTCATCGATAAAGAGAACATCACCGGGCTCCAGGTTAGTCATGAGCGCAGCAATATCTCCCGCTTTCTCAAGTACCGGACCGGAGGTGGTCTTCAGTGAAACGCCCATTTCCTGGGCCACGATACTGGCCAGTGTTGTCTTGCCAAGCCCCGGCGGACCAAATATCAGGGTATGGTCCAGCGGCTCGCCACGCCCTTTCGCCGCCTGCAGAAAAATTTCCATCTGTTCTTTCACTGCGGGCTGCCCCACATATTCGCTCAGCGTGCGCGGCCGTATGGCTCGATCTACCACATCCTCCCGGGGGTCGCTGGCTTCTGGCGCGATCAGTCGATCCGTTTCAATCATGGCATGGGTCTCACGCTTTCACCGCCGCCTTCAGGGCGCGGCGGATCAACTCTTCGCTGTCAGCAATATCATCATCGTTAACAGCCTCTACCATGCGCCCGGCGTCCTGCGGTTTATAGCCGAGCGCAATCAGGGCGCTCTCCGCGTCCCCGGCAACGTTGACCGGCACAACCGCGGCATCGGCGTCACTCAGGGCACCCCCTCCGGCAAACCAGTCCTTGAGCTTATCGCGCATTTCCACCAACAGGCGTTGCGCGGTTTTTTTGCCAACGCCGGGCAGGGCGGTGAGGGAGGAAAGGTCATCGCGCTCTACGCAATAAGCAAAGCGCTTTGCATCCATACCCGAGAGGATAGTCAGGGCCAGCTTGGGTCCTACACCGTTTACCTTAATTAATTGTCGGAACAGGCTGCGGTCACCTTCCTCGACAAACCCGTAGAGCGCCTGAGCATCCTCGCGTACCACGAAGTGTGTGACCAGCGAGACCTCGCAACCAAGCTCCGGCAATTGGAAAAGCGTGGTCATGGGCACCTGCAGTTCATAGCCCACACCCGCGACATCCACCAGGATAAGCGGCGCCTGCTTTTGTACGAGAACTCCCCTGATGCTGCCTATCATCGACCGCGACCTCGTCAGCGCATGCGGCGGCGACGCACTGCGCGTCCACCTGCCAGATTCAAGACGCCATGTTGTGTATGGGCGTGACACAGGGCGGCCGCCAAGGCGTCGGCGGCGTCTTCCTGGGGTTCTGCAGGCAGGCCAAGCAGGACTTTCACCATATGCTGAACCTGAGCCTTGTCAGCCGCACCGGAGCCGACCACGGACTGTTTAATCTGCCGCGCCGAATACTCCGATACAGGCATGTCCCTTACGACACATGCGGCAATGGCCACACCTCTTGCCTGACCCAGCTTGAGTGCAGATCCTGCACTTTTAGCCATAAATACCTGTTCTACGGCGACTTCCTCGGGGCTGTGCAACTCGACCAGTTCCGTAACGCTGTCAAAAATCACTCGCAGCCGCTCGGGCAACTCGCCCTGAGGCAGCCGGATCACGCCACTGGTGATGTATTCGCTGCGCCCCGAATGATAATTGATGATGCCGAAGCCGGTCTTACGTGAACCCGGATCGATACCCAAGATCAATGACATGCCATGGTCCGTTGCCTGCCTGCTGTATTGTACAAATATACAGGGCGACGCCTTCCCAAGGAAGGCAATTTTGCAGGAAGGCGTGGCGTGGCAACGGCCTGTCAGGCGCAGTCAGAACCTGAGTATTGCTAGGGACGTTGCATTACAAGGAGGTCAACAGCTCGTCGGGTATCTCGACATTGGTGTAAACGTTTTGCACATCATCAAGCTCTTCCAGAGCATCGATCAGACCCAACAGTTTTTCTGCACCATCGGAATCCACAGGCACTGTAGTCGACGCAACCATCGTCACCTCACCGTCCTCCGCCACAAAGCCCGCCGCAACAAGCGCTTCCTTGATTGCGGCAAGGTCCTCCCAAGGGGTTGTCACGTCAACCGAACCATCATCATGAGCAACAAGGTCCTCAGCCCCCGCCTCCAGAGCTGCTTCCATCAGGGCATCTTCGTTCACACCGGGGGCGTAACTGATCTGCCCCTTGCGGGCAAACAAATAAGCCACCGAACCATCGGTGCCCAGGTTGCCCGCGCGCTTGCTGAAGGCATGGCGTACTTCCGCGACGGTGCGATTTCGGTTATCCGTCATCGCCTCCACCAACACGGCAATACCACCGGGCGCATAACCCTCGTAGGTGATTTCCTCCATGTCGTCCGCATCGCTGGTGCCAGCACCACGGGCTATGGCTCGGTCGATGGTATCGCGCGTCATGTTAGCGCCAAGTGCCTTGTCTACCGCGGCGCGCAAGCGCGGGTTGTCTTCCGCTACCGCGCCGCCCTGCTTGGCCGCGACAACCAGTTCGCGGATTAACTTGGTGAATGCTTTGCCGCGCTTAGCGTCCTGAGCCGCCTTGCGGTGTTTGATGTTGGCCCACTTACTATGACCTGCCATCGGAAACTGTCCTCGCTGTTCTGGTGAATACCATCAAGCCTTTTTGTCATCCTCGCCGGGCTTTTGCCGCAGGCGGATGTTCAGCTCACGTAACTGTTGCGTAGACACTGCTCCCGGTGCATTGGTCATGACACACGCAGCGCTCTGCGTCTTTGGAAAAGCGATTACGTCCCTGATCGACGAGGCGCCAGCCATCAGCATCACCAACCTGTCGAGGCCAAAGGCCAAACCGCCATGCGGCGGCGCACCGTATTGGAGTGCGTTGAGCAAGAAACCAAACTTTTCCTGCGCCTCCTCTTCATCGATATCGAGGATACGGAATACAGCCTCCTGCATCTCGCGCTGGTGGATACGAATACTGCCGCCGCCCAACTCGGTACCGTTGAGTACCATATCGTAGGCTCTGGAGAGGCATTCCCCCGGGTTCGCCTGCAGCTCATCAACAGAGCCCGAGGGCGCGGTGAAGGGGTGATGCAGAGGCGTCCATCCACCGGCGGGATCCTCCTCGAACATCGGAAAGTCTACCACCCACAAAGGCGCCCAGCCTTCGCCGACGAGGCCGAGGTCTTCCGCAACCTTGAGTCGCAGCGCACCCAATGCTTCATTGACCACTGCGGCGCGATCAGCACCGAAGAATATAATATCGCCATCCGCAGCGCCGAGACGCTCCATCATCTGCGCGACAATTTCGTCGGGCATAAATTTGAGGATCGGAGACTGTAACCCCTCGATACCAGCGGCGAGATTGTTCACCTTGATCCAGGCCAGGCCACGCGCGCCGAACACGGCAACATAATCAGTGTAGCCGTCAATTTCCTTGCGACTGATCGATGCTCCGCCCGTTACTTTCAATGCCGCTACTCTTCCCGCGGGATCGTCAGCTGGACCTCGAAAAACCTTGAACTCTACCTGTCGCATCAAATCATCGACACTGACCAGTTCCAGCGGAATGCGCAGATCGGGCTTGTCCGATCCATAACGATCCATAGCCTCGCTGTAGCGCATGTGGGGAAATGCGGGCAACTCAACATCAAGCACATCCCTGAAAAGTTCACGGATCATACGCTCGGTAATGTCCATGATTGCATGCTCATCCAGAAAGGCGGTCTCGATGTCGATCTGGGTGAACTCAGGCTGGCGATCGGCGCGCAAGTCCTCGTCCCGAAAGCACTTGGCTATCTGGTAATAGCGATCGAAGCCCGACACCATCAGCAACTGCTTAAACAGCTGAGGCGACTGGGGCAAGGCGAAGAATTCACCCGGATGCGTGCGGCTGGGCACAAGATAATCGCGGGCGCCCTCCGGCGTCGCTCGGGTGAGGATCGGTGTTTCGATATCGAGGAAGCGCTCACCGTCGAGGAAATTACGCACCGCAGTGGTAATTCTGGAACGCAACATCAGGCGCTCCTGCATCTCATGGCGGCGCAGATCCATATAGCGATACTGCAGGCGAACCTCTTCGCCCACGTTGGTGTATTCATCCAACTGGAAGGGTGGCGTCTCCGCTGCGTTGAGAATCTCCAAGGCCTTACCCAGGACCTCGATCTCCCCCGTAGCCATAGTGGGATTCATCGTCGCTTCGGAACGAGCACGCACACGGCCCGTCACCTTCAGCACGTACTCACTACGCACGCGGTCGGCGCGCTGGAAATGCTCGTCGGTATCCGGGTCAAAAACGACCTGAACGATACCCTCACGATCTCGCAGGTCGAGGAAAATGACGCCGCCGTGGTCTCGGCGACGATCTACCCAGCCGCACAGTGTGACCGTCTCGTCTATGTTTGATGTGGTGATGGCGCCACAATAATGACTGCGCATGATCTGGTTTCCGTATGGATGCACTGGCCGGACACCCGGCCCGGGTTACGCTGTTTTCTTACCGTCGCCTGACGTATTGCCGGACGGTGTCTTATCGGCCGGTTTGCTCTCAGCAGAACTGGCTCCAGCGGCCTTGGCGCTGTCATCGCCACCTCCCGCGAGATTTTTCTTGTCACCGGTCTTGAAGTCAGTTTCGTACCAGCCTCCGCCTTTCAGGCGAAACGCGGCCGCTGACACTTTTTTCTTGAGCGCCGCCGCCCCACAGCTGGGACAGTCGACCAGGGGGTCGTCACTGAGTTTTTGCAGCGCCTCGGTCTCTTCGCCACAGCTCTGACACTGATACTCATAGATCGGCATAAAAACAGCCCCATTAACAAACGCTTGACGCTCAGGCGCAAAAATTGAGGCGGCGATTTTAACCCATGCAGACGAACACGCCAAGCGCAAGGGAAGGCAGGAAAAGCGAGGGTGGGCACCGCATCAGTGGCGCGTCACCGGATGAAAGCCGCAAACGACCCGCCAAGGCAGGTCGCTTGCAGGCATCACTACTTAGGAGGCAGCGAATTCCTTCATTTTCTTCAAGGCACGGACCTTGACCTGCATGCTAGCAGGCTTCGCCTTGAACATTTGTTCTTCACCAGTGAAAGGATTGATACCCTTACGCGCCTTGACCGCAGGCTTCTTCTTGGTGGTGATTTTCATCAAACCGGGCATAGTAAACTCGCCGACACCACGTTTTTTGATGCTGCGTGCAATCAGGTTCTCATAGGCGTCAAGCACTTCGCTGACCTGCTTCTTACTCAGCTCAGTGGTGTCTGCCAGGCTTGCAACAATCTGACCCTTGGTCATCTTATCGCTGATCGCAGTCGTCACTACCTTCTTGGCTGGAGCTTTTTTCGCTGCTGCCTTCTTACGTGCAGGAGCCTTCTTTTTTGCTGCTTTTCTTTTAGTTGCCATGTCGTATTCAACCTTCCCTAAAAAGTTTAAATGAAGAACGGGACAGCCCGGACCGCGTGATTGATTTTGTTATCACACTGGCGCCCCCGGCCATAACGAACTGTATAAAGCATGAAACGCTACAATACAAGTGTTTTCTGTCATCACCCAACAAAAATATCTGCAGTACAAGCGCGTTCAATTGCAAACAGAAACGTGACGAAAAAAAGTTACTCGCCAAAAATTTGAACGTGCTGTCTTCAGGCGCATACTCAGCGCGAAACCTGTACGCTATGTTTATTCACACGTAAACTGTTCACCCCTCGCAAACACGCAAATCGGTAAACGCCATGCGCACCAGCCAGTACCTCATCGCGACGCAGAAAGAGACTCCCGCAGATGCTGAAATCATCAGCCACCAGCTAATGCTGCGCGCCGGGCTAATACGAAAACTCGCCGCAGGCCTCTACACCTGGCTGCCCCTGGGGCTGCGTGTCTTGCGGAAAGTTGAAGCGGTAATACGCACTGAAATGGAAGCAGCTGGTGCTCAGGAAGTTTCTATGCCGGTTGTGCAACCTGCTGAATTATGGGAAGAATCTGGTCGCTGGGAACAATATGGCCCCGAGCTTTTACGCATCCAGGATCGTCATCAGCGCCCTTTCTGTCTCGGCCCCACGCATGAAGAAGTGATTACCAGCCTCGTGCGCGACGAGGTTAAAAGTTATAAGCAGCTCCCTCTTAATCTCTATCAAATTCAAACAAAAGTGCGCGACGAGATTCGACCGCGCTTCGGCATCATGCGGTCTCGCGAGTTCCTGATGAAGGATGCCTACTCGTTTCATCTGGACCAGGCTTCGCTGGAGAGCACCTATACATCTATGTTCGATGCCTACTCCGCCATCTTTGCTTATCTCGGCCTTGAATTCCGGCCCGTGATCGCTGACACCGGCAGTATCGGTGGCAGCGCCTCCCACGAGTTTCATGTGCTGGCCGATTCTGGCGAGGATGCAATCGCCTTCAGTAACGGCAGCACTTACGCGGCCAATGTGGAAATGGCCGAGGCAATTGCACCCAAAGGGCAGCGACCGGCGCCCTCTGCCGACTGTGCAAAAGTCGCAACGCCAGGCGTAAAATCGATTGAGGCGCTTGCAGAGTTTCTCGGTATTGATCCCGCTGCCTCCGTCAAAACACTGGTCGTGGAAGGTGCGGCCGAGGGCACGCTAGTCGCTCTGGTGCTGCGCGGCGATCATCAGCTCAACAGCGTCAAAGCCGGCAAACTCGCTGTGGTGGCTGAGCCGCTGTGCATGGCCAGCGAGGAGAAAGTTCGTGCTGCCTGTGAGGCCGGTTTTGGCTCGCTAGGTCCAATAGGCCTTCCTTTTCCGGTTGTAGTCGATCGCAGTGCGGCGCAGCTCGCCGACTTTTCCTGTGGCGCCAATGAGGATGGCTATCATTGGACAGGGGTAAACTGGGATCGAGACTGCTCCCTGGGCGAGATCGCCGATCTCCGTGAGGTGTGCGCAGGTGACCCAAGCCCCGATGGCACAGGCACACTGGAGATCAAACGCGGCATTGAGGTTGGGCATATTTTCCAGCTGGGGACAAAGTATAGCGAGGCTATGAACGCTACGGTTCTAAATGAGAACGGCAAAAACGTTGCGGTGACGATGGGGTGTTACGGTATCGGAGTCAGTCGTATCGTGGCTGCCGCTATCGAACAGAATCACGACGACAAGGGCATCATCTGGCCCAGCGCGATGGCACCGTTCCAGGTTGCAATCGTCCCACTGAACATGCAGAAATCAGCGGCCGTCGCAGAGTGCGCCGAAGCACTGTATGCACAATTGCGCAGTGCCGGTATCGAGGTGTTAATGGACGACCGCAACGAGCGCCCCGGAGTAAAGTTCGCCGATATGGAACTCATCGGTATTCCCCACCGGGTCGTCATTGGCGATCGCGCGCTAGCCGAGGGGAACCTCGAATATAAAGACCGCAAAGGCGAAGATTCCGAACTGGTTCCCAAAGAGAAGATGGTGCCTTTTTTGCAGGAAAAGCTGGGCTGACCCGCCGGGGCCTAGCGATAGGACCCTGGCGATTGTCCCGTCCATTTCTTGAAGGAACGATGGAATGCACTGGGATCGGAGAACCCTACCTGCTCCGCTACTTCACTGACGGTGAGCCCATCTCGACTCAGCATGGAAATCGCCACGTCCCGGCGGGCATTGTCCTTGATCCTCTGGTAGGACGTTCCCTCTTTCTCCAGCCTGCGCCGTAAGGTACGGGCCGACATGTTCAGCAGCCCGGTCAACGCCTCGAAGCTGGGCATCTCACGGCGAAAATCATCGCCGAGAATCTGGCGTATGCGGTGGGTAATACTCAGGGTGCTGGCGTGAGGCTCAATCACCATGTAGTACGGCGCCAGTTTCAGGAATTCATTCAGGTCAAATTCAGTGCGGGTCAGCTCTGCCTCGAGATGGCGAGCGCTGAAGGTCACCGAGTTCATCGGCTGATCAAACGCGACCGGGCAGTGGAAGAAATGCCGAATCCCCGCCATAAACTCCGGCTCGGGCCCGGCACACGCCGCGCTGGTAATATCAATATGCTGATCGATCAACCATCCGCTGAATCGCACCCATATGGCGAGATTACACAGCACACTGTGCTGCACGTCTGGCGCATCGTCTCCAAGCAAGTAGGTCAGCGTGGCCTCCTTGCTCGCCTCCTCGACAATCAGCCTGTTCGTGATTTCAGCACCGTGGCGCACGCGACAAACCTGATTGAACTCAATTCCCCGATGCATCGCCGAGGACAGATTTGAGCTATTAATCATGCTCAGGGCTATGAGGCGGGTAGTGCCAACCGGCGTTTGCACATCGGGCATCACGCCGCCGGATTCGTCACCCAGTTCCCGGATCAATTCCAGACACAGGCGCGAATACTGTTCCCGAGACACGAATGCCGTCTGTGTATCCTTCCCCAGGGGGTCAAAAGGAAACCCCGCCGCGCGAAGTATCGCCCCGACATCGCGATCGTAGGCCCTCGCCTGCACCAACAAGGTTCGTGTGAATTCCAGAGGCACTGTCTCATTCAATAGCCCGGGAGTGCCTGACTCTTTATTCGCCACCAAACGACCACTTTTTGTTAGATACCGTCAGTATACCGCACTCAACGCCGGAGACTAAAAATCTCCCGCCGAGCTGCGCGAAAAGAATGTGGGCAATCAATGCTCGCGCAGACGGAATTAATAGTGGCTCCGCAGGTTTGACAAGCGTGTGGAGCCTGCTCAGTATGTAGCGCAAAGTTGCCACATAAAAAAAGCCATCACCGCATGACCGATATCAATCAATTGAGCACCTGGAATCTCGAGATTTCCAGAGCTATTGCCGCCCTGGGCACCGAGGGCTTTTTCCCTGCGCTGGTGAAGGCCATCCATGGGCAGGTCAAGGTCGACTACCCGCAGGTCTGGCTCTATCACAAAGATTTACCCCCCCGTGTGCTCTACCACGAGATCCCAGAGCACGCTGTATATAGTCAAATAGATGAGTATCTGGAGGGCCCATACCGGGAGGACCCTTTTTACCATACATCCTTGCACCAGCCTCGCGCCAAGATCTACCGCCTGTCGCGCATTACCATGGGCAAACTGCAGGAATCAGACTACTACTGCAACTACTACGCCGATACAGGAACCTGTGACGAGGTCGTCTACGTATCGAAGTTGCAGGCGGGCAACGTGCTAAACCTGAGTATGATGCGCCTCAAGGAGAGCGCACCATTTACAGACGAGGACTACGAGAATCTCTACCTGTTAGCAGAACCCATTGCGGAGCTGATGAAAAGCCACACGGAAAATCAAGAGTTTGCCGCCCAAAACCTGATCCAACCGGGCATTGACCACCAGATCAACCTCGCCTTCCGCACGTTTGGTGCGTCGCTACTGTCTCCCAGGGAAAAAGATGTGCTGGAACTGATGCTTCGGGGGTACGGCACAGATACATCGGCAGAGCGGCTGGATATCGCGGTTGAGACTGTGCGTCGACACCGCAAGAGCATTTATCGAAAACTGGATGTCAGCTCTCAAACAGACCTCTTCTCCCTGTTTTTAAACGCATTATCTTGCATCGGCCAAGCCGCCGGAGAAGATCCTCTCAGCATATACATGTCGCCACGTTAAGGCGGCTGGCACCGTGGCTCGGTGTTTCCTGTCCACTTCTTGGCATAAGGGGTGAAATCATCAAGTGCATTCGCCAGACAAACCGTCGTCTTGCCCCAAGTAGGGTATTGAGTGAGGGCGACAAACAGGAGAACATGCACTACCGATAGCCATTGGATGGCGGACGCATGTCGCTCGAAGCCGATTGGTTTCTCCGGGCTCATCCCGAAATCACCACGATAGAAGCGCTGCTCCCTGATTGTAACGGGATAATGCGGGGGAAATGGCTACCCCGGCACAAACTGTCCACTATTTTTGATGGTGAGCTCAAGCTTCCCAAAACTGCTCTCAGCCTTGATATTTGGGGCCGTGATGTCGAGAAGCTGGTCTTCGCCAGTGGCGACGCAGATGGCATGTGCCGCCCGGTGGAGGGCTCCCTGCTACCCACCCCGTGGTCCGCTAACGGCACCCATGGCCAAGTCATGCTGTCTATGTTCAACACCGACGGGGCGCCCTATGCCGGTGATCCGCGGCACGTGCTGAAACAGGTGTTAACCCGTTTTGCCGACGCGGGGCTGCAACCAGTACTGGCAGCAGAACTCGAGTTCAGCCTGGTGCAGTGGGATGAAAATATCCCCGCACACACCTGCCCGACGCCCGCAGGCGGGTCCCCCGTGGGCGGCAACACCTATGGCCTCGACGTTCTCAACCACCACCAGAAGATGCTCGAAGACCTCCGCCAGGCCTGCGAAACACAGGACATTCCTTTCGACGGCGTAGTCAAAGAGTCAGC
>JAAENL010000539.1 GCA_024224435.1 Halieaceae bacterium | reverse complement strand
CGACGCACAAGTCGCAATTGTGAATGAGGATCCAGTTGAGACAGTCAAGGTCGAAGCCGGTTATGACCAACCGTTTTATGTGGATTCGCTATTTGGCCTGAATCATGGCCTCAGTCAGACATTCCTCGCGCCTGCCGACTGCGATAGTTTAGACGCGAATGATCAATGCGTGGGCGATGGCGAGTTGGATGTCACCGTTGACGAGATCGTCCGTCGTTTCGACCACGCAACCAACGACGCCGTCAGTGCGGAAGAACGCTGGGACCTGCCCGATGTCTTCGACGTAGGGAAGGTACAAAACGAATCACTTGACTTGGCGCTGATGCAGATCGCGGTGACCGAGACCGTTAAGATACTAGAAAATACCTTCACCTCTGTCTGGTCGGAACAGCAGCCCATCACACCAACCCTCCTCTTCGCCACGCAGCACCAATTCCGGGCGCTAAACCTGGACGAAGGCAATCCGAATGACCAGGCGGGCGACGATGGTGCGATTGCATGGAACGGGGCGAACTTGACGTTATCGCTTCCTCAAAGCGGCGAGAGCGCAAACCCTGTCATTCTCTCGAGTCTCGTGAAATGGGCGCCCTACGTCTACGATCCGGCCATCGGCTGGGCGGCAGCGGACATTATTAAATTCTGGGACGAAATGAACGCTCAGTTGGGTGGCAGTTTTGGCGATATCTCGGATTCGGACGAAGCGAAGACGTATCAGACCATGGCACAGATGCTCTATTTGGCTGCGTACCAGGGGATCAGCCAGACTGCTATGGTCGATGATAAAATTCTGACCAATCCACTGCAGAATGACGATAGTAACCTGGCCAATACGCTAACGGCTGTTTCAGACGGCTATTTCAGCGGATTGACACAAGTCTACTATGACTATACGCCTGAATTGGAAGAGGTGGCCCAAGACCTAAATCCGGATCTCTACAATATCGATCCAGTCGAGTCGGCTATTGTCGTACAGTCTGGCATCGCAATCAGTACCGATGTATTGGTTGCGCTCCAGAACTCCCGAGGCCCCATGGTTCAGATGAATCCTCGTGGAGAGCTTATTCTCGATGAAGATGGTGAAGTACTTTGGATTGCGAATGAGAACTCGTCGAAAACAGGAGCGGTTTGGTCGGCTGTTGTTTTTGTCGCCATCATTTTGATCTATACGGCAATCATGATTCTGGAGTCCGCCGATCTTGGCGGTACCATTGGGGAGATAGTATCAGTAGCTGCGTTTGTCGTCCAGATTATGCTGCTCGTAATGACGACGATCAGCTTCATCTTTACAATGCTAAAGATCGTCTTCGTTCTCATCGCGGCAAGCACCTTCACATCGGCATGGAGTGCACTCTCAGCGAATGTCACCGTTGCGAGTACGGCCGTAGCCGTGATTGGCCTCGTGATTACGATCCTCGTTGCCCTTGGCTTCTTTTTCTATCTCTGGGCCAGCAACAAGATACAGCCGGGCACGATTGCATTTAACTATACCTTGGGGTACACCGTGGCTACGATCATCATCGCGGTGGCAATCTTCCTGGTCGTGCTCTTTACCGGCCCGATCGGCGCAATCGTGGTTTTGCTTGTCGGGTTGATTGATGTGTGGGCCTCGATTCTTGGTGCAAAATGGTCCATTTCAGCCATGTTTACCGAGTGGCTCGCTGGCCTGATCTATCAATATAAGTTGCAAGAGAAGATGGACGTCGAGACAGGCACGGTGCAACTGGATATCGTCTATCCCGAGGATGGAATGATCGCCGGCAATACGCTGAAGGTTACCTTACCGATTACCACCGCGCTGACTGCGAAAGCGGGCGGGAAAGAGGAGCTGAATAGTAACAGCTTCGTCTACTCGTTGACGGAAGGAGAGAAGAAACTCTCGACCTCACGCGGGGGTCGCAAGAGCGACTGGATTCTGTCCGGCGACGACGCCACGCTTGTGGACTTGCCATCGGTCACGACCACGCTCGCCGCGAGCGTGAATTTCCGACCCAGTTCACTGACCCTGAATTCGGCCTATGCGCTGCGCGGCCAATCCTGCTGGTTCGGGGTTTGTGAAACGAAATTCGTGAAAGGGTCCAGTTCCGAGAATGTCGGTTACAGCATTGTCCTCGACGTCTTGCCGGCCACGCTCGACGAGTTCGTGGCTGTAGAAACGTGGGGCAAACCCGGCGTACACTTCTATGATCGTGACGGCGACGGCCTGCTGCCCTTCTCAATGGGCGGCGCCGATCCGGATGAGACGACCTGGGACGCGGACGGCGATGATCTCTCTGATTTCTACGAACTGAACGCACGCAACCGCGCGGGGATTGGGGGCGCTGTGGATCTCAATCCGCTCTTGGCGGACACGGACGGCGATACTTTGTTGGATGGCGAAGAGCTACGCCTCGGCAGCAACCCCGGCAACATCGACAGCGACGGCGACGGCTTGCTTGACGTTGAAGAGTTGCCGCCATTTGGTGGTTGGCTGCTCCCCTATGCCGTCGACAAGAGCACGCGTATCTGGAGCGATCCCTTTTCTGCTGATGCAGACGGCGACGGGCTCTCCGATCTCTTCGAACGCACCCAACTCACCTGTCCTGAATGTGATCCCTGGGCGGATCCGTCCGATCCGGAGGTCTACAACCCGCGTGTCTGGAACCCCAACCCGGTGCCGCTCTATGTGGATGACAACACGATCGGCGGTTTTGTGCAGCCGGGCGCGACCATTGTCTATACCACGACGACCGCCAACAATCTTGCTGGGCAGGAACTTGCCGGGCGGCTTTCGGTGGCTCTCAACGGCGGCTTTAGCGGGGCGCCGCTGGCCGCTGACGTGGCAATATCCAGCGGCGAAAGCCAATCGCTGGTCACGGTGCTGCAGGCTGGCAACCAGCCGGGCGCCTATACCATCGAAAGCCAGATGGAACTGACTGATTTTGATGTCACTGCCTGGACCATGCAGAACACAACCTCGAACACCACTTCTGCTGTGAACGGTGGCAACGTCCTGGCGGTTGCAGCCGTGACGCCGACGGGATGGCCGGCGCCACACCTGCTCGTCACGCGCGAGCAGGCATCAGCTGGGGTGGAGTCGATTTCCGCCTATATCGCCCGCGCCGACAGCCAGGTTCTCGATGCGGCCGTGCTCGACAACAGCAGCGCAAATTCCTCGTTGACCGGCCCCAGCCTGGCCTGCGAAGAGGACGGCCACTGCCTGGCGGTGTGGGGCGTCAACGACAACAACGGCAATATCCGCATTGCCGCCGCTCAGATGTTGAACGGGGTGATCACCGCAACCCAATTCGATGTGTGGAGTGGAGCCGGCAGCACTGTATCAGCGCCTGCGGTCGCCAGCAATGGCAGCGACTATCTTGTCACCTGGCTGGCCGGAAATGGAAGCAATAACCAGGTATGGGTGCAGGCAGTGCCGGGTGAATCAGCGATCTCGGCGTCACCCAACTCACCGGCCGGTCCCACAAGTGGCATCACAAGCGTGACGACCGCTTGGAACGGCCTATCCTACGATGTCATTTATGTTGAAAACAACCAGTTGCAGCGGGTCCAAGTCAATGAGCAAGGACAGATGGTGACGTCCCCGACAACACTCGCCCTTGGCGCCAGCGGCTGGCCTATGTCAGACGGCAGCGAACAGGCGCCTGCGCTGGTCTTCGACCCGCGCAGCCAGCAGAGCCTGCTGCTCTATCGCAACGATGCCGCCAACGTCGCTCTGGTAGGGCTCCTACTGAGTTCGACCTCTATCATTGACAGCGTGACCTTGGATTCGGCGGACGCATTGAGCGGGAACGATACGGCAGCCGCGGCGTGCGCCGATCCGGTGAACGCTGGATGGGTAACAAGCTGGACGCAGCCGGGAGATGCAAACGTTCTCTTCCAGGCGTTGTCGCCGGACGGTACGCTGCGTGGGCAGCGCAGTAGCCGCAGCAGCCAGAGCGCAAATCCGGCTCTGGCAATCTCCTGCAGCGAACCGCGGCCGGTGCTGGCCCTGGAGTTCGAGGAGCCGGCGGGATCGACTTACTTCGCCGATAGCTCGGGCGCCGGATATGATTTCTACTGCAAAGATGAGTTCTGTCCGCTGGCCGGCGTCGATGGACGTTTTGGCAACGGCGTGAACTTCGACGGCTTGAACGACCAGCTTAGCCAGGACTTCCCCCAATCCGGCGCCGAATTCAGTACGGCTCTGTGGATGCGCACCACTGCGCAGAGCGCCGAGATCCTGTTGCGCCAGAGCGAATTCGAGCGCATCTATCTGAATAACGGCAATCTCTGCGCCTGGGTGCAGGAGCAGTCGGGAAAGGACACCATCTGCACCAGTGGCAGCAACTATTCTGACGGAGTCTGGCATCATGTCACGCACACAAGCTACGGTGCGACCCACCAGCTTTACGTCAACGGCGAACTGGAAGTAACCGGCGGACAGTTGGGCAGCCTCAATATCTGCGCCAATTGCGAAGACTTCACACTCGGTGTGACCGCCTACGGCCCCGCCTATCAGGGGCAGATGGATGTAGTGAATTACTATGACCGCACCCTGACCGGGGCCGAAGTCAAAGACATCTTCGAAGGCGCGCTGGCGGTGTACGAACTGAATGAAGTACCCGGTTCGACGACCTTTGTGGATAGCGCAAATAACGGCTTCGCGGCCACCTGTAGCGGCAATGGTTGTCCGACACTGGGCGTGGAGGGTGTGGCCTACACTGCGGCTGAATTCGACGGCGTGCAAGACGAACTGAAAGTGGCGCCGGTGCCGCAGGTAGACGCCATCTATGCCTACGACTTCGACGGCGCCACCACGGCAGGTATCCCCGACGAATGGTCACCCAAGAATACGCAGACAAACTACTTCCGCAACGGCAAGCCGGAAGAGTTCTTTGGCTTCATGCAGAACCAAAAAGCAACGCTCGACCTGAGCAATCTACCGCCCCACGATACTGTCGAGATCAGTTTCGACCTATACCTGATCGGCGAGTGGAACGGCAATAGAACACGCGGTAGCAGCGACAACACCGGCACGATTGTCGTTGGCCCCGATATCTGGTCATTTGGCTACGGCTCGACCCAACTGCTACGCAGCACCTTTGCCCTTAGCCCAAATGCCGGCACCTATCAGTCCTATCCGAATGCGGCACCGAGTGGTGCGACCGGGATCAAGCTCTATGGAGACAAAGACTGCACAAGTAGAGAGACGCTGCTCAAACAGGATACGCCCGACCTGGCGCAATCCGCGGTAGGCGATGGGACAGTGGGCAACAACAATGCAAGCTGCATTAAATTTCCAGGCGGCAAGGATACGGTTGCCGTTCTCTTCCAGCATAAAGACTATGATGGCAAAGCCTGGGTGCAGGATCCCAAAGGGAATGTGGCGGAGAGCGGTTGGAACAATGAGCCCGGCTCGGTCGGGATCTGGCCGTCCGGCTATGCCCCGGGTTATGGTGACACTGGCGACACGCTCAGTGTGGGCACAACACAACTGCGTTCGTCTATCTACCACATCACAAAATCGTTCTCGCACACGGAAAACGCGCTGCAGTTCTACTTTGATGGTGAATCGTCGTCGGAAGCTCCGTTTGGGTTGGACAATGTAGTCGTGAAGGTCAAAAGTGAGAAGAGCAGCATCCCCTTGACCGACTCATCCTTTACGCTCTCGGCATGGGCCAAGCGAACCAAGAATGATGTAGACGGTAGTCTGCTTTTTCAGGGGGTCACACAGAACAACCAGGGGCTACAGTTCAGATTCATGAGCAACAACGGTGTCAAGTGCGGTTTCTGGGGCAACGATCTCAGTACATCAGCCACTTACACAGATAGCGAGTGGCACCACTGGGCTTGCACCTACGATGATGCGACCCGGAAGCGGACCATCTATCGCGACGGTGTGCAGGTCGCACAAGATACGGCGGCCACCGGTTACAGCGGATTTGGTGCAACCTACATCGGTCGACGCTCTGACGGTAAGTGGCCTTTCCAGGGCGTCCTCGATGAAGTCGCCATCTGGCCGACCCCGCTCAGCGCCGAACAGATCGGTGAACTGTTTGCCAAGGTCAAGGCACAGGATGAGACGGTGATGGTTGGACTGTCACCATCCGTAGACGAGCAACCTCAGCTCGACTTGAGCGGTTTCACGCTGCGTGAGACGACGACCGAGTTGGGCGTGACCAGCCAGACCCTCTCGCGAGAGTTGACCATCGACGCCGATGCACCGTCCACGATGATTGCCTCTCCGTCCGCGGGCGCATATGTCCGGGGCGATGGCACGCTGGGCGTCTCGGGCACAGCCTCCGATCCAACCTCTTCCATCGGTCATGTCATGGTCAAAGTTGGGGATGGCCCATGGCAGAGGGCATCGGGGACTGAGGCCTGGACAGTCAACGTGGATGGTAGCGCTGTAAACGAAGGCGATGTGACCGCATCGGCGCAAGCGACCGACCTGGTCGGCAATACGGGAACTGTCGCAACGCAGAGTTTCATCCTTGACCGCACACCTCCCGCCGTGACCCTCAACCAAAGCGGTATCTTGCGCCCCACGCGCAATGAGTCGGGCGTTTGGCAAGTGAGCTTGAGCGGCGCCGTGGTTGATCCCGCAGCCGGTGCACAGCCGGGCAGTGGAGTCGCCGGCCTGGAGGCAGTACTCCTGGCCGAGGCGCCGCTTAGCGGAAACGGATGGCAAAACGCGACAGTGGCAAACGACAACTCCTGGTCGCTCGGCTATCTGCTACCGCCGCTCGGCGTTGCCAACCCCAGTGGGCTATATACGCTCACACTGCGAGCCAGCGATGCTGTCAGTAACACAACCGACGCGACGAGCAACATCCTCCTGCTCAACCTGGATGTCGCCGGCCCGGAGATTACGATCGAGACACCGCCCACCACAACGGAAGTGATCTCGACTGCACTTACACTGACTGGCCAGGCGTTGGACGCCAATAAAGTTGTTGAGGTAGAAATCAACTTCACGCCGGCAGAACAGGTCGCTGCACTTAATGGGTCGATTTTGCATCTGCCGTTCGATGAACGCAGTGCAACAAAGTATTTCCTGGATCAGTCCGGCGCCAACAATGCTGCCGACTGTGGCGGAGGACAGTGCCCGGTCATGGAACAGCCCGGTCAGCGTGATCTGAGCGGTATGTTCCAGGCCGGTCGCCAGCTTGTCACGAAAGGTCTTGATCTGACTGACCAGTCGTTCACGCTCTCTGCATGGGCCAAACGCCAGGGGAACGGAATCAATGGGACTATCCTGTCACAAGGAACAAGTGGGAATAACCAAGGCCTGGTTTTCGGCTTCCGTGACAGCGACGTCTTCACCTGTTCCTTCGGGGGAGATGATCTGGACACAGCCGAAACTTACACCGACAGCGAATGGCATCACTGGAGCTGCGCATACGACGCTACCACCCGTACACGCACGCTCTACCGCGATGGCGTCCAGGTGGCCCAGGACGTGGCGAGTGCGAACTTCGGCGGTTCCGGTCTCATGCACGTCGGCGCGCGCTTCGATGTGAGCGATCATTTCACCGGTCTGCTGGATGAGGTGATGGTCCACGAGGTCGCGTTGGTCGCGTACGAGGTTGCCAATCTCTTAGCCTACGGACAGGAGGCCAATTGGGAGGTGGTCAGCACCAGTGGCGACGTCAATCCGACCTGGAGCTATACGGTACCTGAGGGCGTGGATGGTCTTGAGGGCATGTTCCAGGTGAATGTACGTGGCCGCGATGAGCTGGGCAATGTCACACCGATTAGCGGCCAGCGTGTCTGGCGCGGCGAAATCGACACCCGCCCACCGGAGATCACCTACACCGCTACCATAGACGAGTCGGGTGTCACCCCGACCGTCCGCTACGACTGCGTGGCTACCGACTACAATCTCGACCAGAGTCAACTCTGTCTGCTGGTCGCGCCGGCGACAGTGCCAGAATATCGGCTTGGCGATCTGACCTCGACAACTTACGACCAGGTCGATCCATGGTACCTGGCCACCTTTGAGGATCCGGCACGCCTCTATCAGGTGGTGGCCACGCGCACCTACTCCGGCACCATCGATGGCGACCTGCAGCTACAGGCCTGTGATCTTAATGGTCGCTGTACGACTGCCGCGGCTGAAGATATTCAAGCGCAAGCGCAATCTCAAGGCAGTGAGGTGCTCGCCCCCTCCTCCGGCGCCGCGCTGACCGGCGACGACAACCAGGCGACGGCGGCTGCCGCCGGTCAGGTAGGCCAGCCCATCACTATCTATGGTGATGCCTATTCCGAGACCGGGCTGCATACCGTGCTTGTAACCATCAACGGTCAAGTGCGGCACACCGAAGTCTGGGAGGAGGGATCGCCGCCGACTGAAGCACACTGGGAGTTCGACTGGGCGCCGGAGCGTGAGGATGTCTATGTCATCCAACCGCTGGTGGTTGGACGCCTTTATCGTACGCACCTCCCGCTCATCCACCAAGAGAACAGCAACGCGACTGAGGTCTCCGCGGCTGCAACTGCAGCTGCGACTGCCGCGGACGAAATACGGAGCGTCGATGAAATGGCGGTAGCCCTGGGTGGCGTTGCGGGCGAACCCGTGGTCATCTATGTGGACAATACACCGCCCACCGTCACCATCACTACGACCAGGATTATCGAGATCCAGAGCGTCGACGACCTCCTTGTTCCCATCTTCGGTCATGCCAACGACAACGTTAGCATCTCTCATGTGGACGTCAGTATCAACGGCGGACCGTGGCGCCACGCCAGGGTCGGACCGTTGGGCAACTGGGGGCTTATCTGGCATCCTGGTGGCCATGTCGACAATAAAACCGTCAACATCAATGTCCGTGTGACCGATATGGCCGGCTTCTCGGCCACCGCCGAATCCACCCTGCAGGTCGATACGTCGCCGCCAACCATCGGTCAGATAGAGGTCTTCTACGAGACCGGTTCAGGCGATGTTCTGCCGGCCGAGCCGGGTCAGCCGTTGGCCGATGCCAAAGCGCTCATCTTCCGCTGGGGTGCGGCCACCGATGCAAGTGGAATCAGCGTCTACCGGGCCGGGCTGACGGGGAACGTGGTCGCAGATCTCGATGAGCTACCTGCCTATAGTGGTCCCGGCGAACAACGGCTCGATCTCACCGGTCCGGGCAAATGGTACGCACATATCATCGTTGTCGATGGTGCAGGCAACACCGCCCGTGCTGTCGAGGGGCCCTTCGTTATCGAATAGCATAGGTTTTACAGCAAACCAACGTCAACGTGTTGGTAGTAGGGCGTGATTACCTGCTAAAGGTTGCCGAAGGTGAGAATCTCGGCAACCTTTTTTATCAACTGAGCCAACTACATTGTAAACATCGTTGTTGCATGTTTCACCCCTAACCTCCCCTTCATGCGGGGGAGGTTAGGGGCTCGTAGGGAAAGGTTCACACTTGAAGTGACCATCGCTGGTTTCCATTTCGGGATTGTCTTTGGCGCCATTGAGTGCATAGGAAAGACGCACTTGATTTCGTTGAAGGAGTTGTCCTGTCCAAGCTTGGAGCGCTAAGGGGTGTCGGCATGTTCGGTCACCGCCCATCCAAATACCACCTTGCAGGCTCGAAAACTGTGGTGATATCGCTTGAGCGTCTCGATTTACTGGCCATGCTGGTATCAGAAGCAAAAACTGGGGTCGAAGTCTGCTTGAAATGACAGATTCATCGCGGGAGCGACTCCCGTCGCTCCCGTCTAATGTAGAACCTGTCGATTGACGGATTTTACGCTCTTTTGGGCCCGAATCTAGGGTGTTTCCAATAGAAGTGGTCGAATAAACAGGGGGCATCGAGCCCGCGATCTAGATCAGACAGTGATGATAATCTCGAGCTTGGGTTTATGGGCATTTTGGTGACGAATCAGTAGATGTAAGATCACTCGGCTGTTTGGCAATTTGTTTGCCAGCTGACCCAGCCTGGGCTAGTTCCAGGATCTGGTTTCGTTCTTCAACGCTTGTTTGACCGCTCATGGTTGCTTTACTTTTCTGACTACCTCTTATAAATATCACCATTACGCAAGCAGGACATTATTAGCTCGTCCACCACTGCTGGTGAATAGGACTGGCAGTCCTCATTAAATACTGCTATCCAGAATTATTTACTGCAAGATCAGAGGTAGCAAGATACGGATGAGAGCCTGATGTACGCGCAGGGGTGGGGTTAGGGGTTCGACATTGCCGGCCAGGTCGGTGGCGCGGCTGCGCAGGGCCAGGGTGTTGGCGGTGACAGGCCTTTCCATCGCCCACAGCACGGCACCATCCGGCAACTGATCGGCGGGTGGCAGGTCCACACCATGGGCTGCCAATAGGGCTTGTGCATCCTCACCCAATAAGGCACTCTCCCAGCTGTTGCCGCCATCGACACTGACATCAACCGCGGCCACGCCCCAGCCATCCTGGGCTATGCCCCAGATCAGGATGTGGTCGCCATGAATGGTGTCGGCCTCGCCATGGGAGAGGATGCCCGAGGTGGGCGACAGGCTGTCCACTGTCACCAGGGTTGTATCTGAAGCAGAGCCCACATTGTCGGCCACGTCAACGGCGCGCACACGTAGACTGTGTTGCACGCCCTCTTGTTCAGGCAGGCGCCAGCTCAGATACCAACGCACGCTGCCCTCGTCATCGCCTTGCTGCCTGAGCGAGGTCCGCAGCCAGGGACCGTCATCGATCTGCAGTTCTACCCGGGCGAGAGCGCCGCCTGTGGGATAGGGGTCGGATGCGCTGCCGCTGAGGCGCACCTGCCGCCCAGCCAGCACAGGGTTCGCCAGTGCAAGGGAGGCTGTGGGAGGGACATTGTCCACGGTTACGACTTGAGGCTTGAGTTCACTGACATGGCCATACCTGTCCACAGCTCGTGCCGCCAGTTCAACCTCCTGCCCTTCTGCAGGTACGTCCACCTCCGCACTCCAGCTCTTGCTGCCCTGGGCTCTCTGCCAGGGGCCGCCATTCACCTGCACTTCCACCCAGGCCACGCCTCCGCCGCCGGCGTCGCTTGCCCAACCATACACCCGTCGAGGGCCGCTGCGCAGGGTGGCGTCCTGAGCAGGCAGGTCGAATCCCAGCTCAGGGGCACGGCTGTCGACACCATGGCTGAGTTCTCGTAACGCTAGATCGGGCTCACTGGGCTCTACATCGGCCCGCACTTCCGCAGTCACCGTGACCACATCTGTGCCTGTCAGTTCCCCGGCCAGCCTGGCAGTGAGGGTGATGGGCTCGCTCAGCCCGGGCTCCACTTCACCCAGGTCGATGAACCAGCGGTCACCCTGGCTCTGCACGAGCTCCTGCGGCCAGCCGCTCAGCTTTTCGAACAACAATCCTTCGCTGCCGTACAGCAGCAGGACTGCACGCTCCAGGGGTTCGGGGTCATCATGAGTGACCTGGAACACGTAGCGCACCTGGCTGTTGGGACCGGGGGGCCGGCCATAGATGTCGGGGCTGCTCACTCGTACTTCCATGTGGTGAGCTTGAGGTTGACCGGCATTGGGGTCAATGCCCTGTGCTAGATCAGGCCAGCTGTAGGCTCGCTGCCAGGGACCTGAGAGAGGATTCAATGCAGAGGGCAGGACACTTTGCACATGTCCCCCCTCATTCTGTACCGAGGCCAGGAGTCGCACTTCACCCGTGACGGATAGCGCCGCCCGGCTGATACGCACTTCAGTATCGCCATTGGCGCCGTGTCCATGTAAAAAGCCGGGATCGTCGACCTCTTCCCAATTGCCGTCATTTATGTAGCGGAATACGACATGCCCATCGAATCCGGAAACCAGGACGTAGTCCGCCGCAAAGGGCAGGCTCAGGCCTGGATTTTCGAAGGCGCTGGCCGTGCCCCCTGGTTGTGTGTCGAAGTGGAGCATGCCCGTGCCATCCGGGCCCCACTGCGGGCCCTGCCATCCGTAGTATAGGTACTGCTCATCCCAGGTCGTGTACAAGGCATACACACCCCGGGGACGGGGGTCCCGACCCAACAGCTCGGTGGCCGGGTGCCACTCGCCACGATGGATGTCGAGGTAGCCGTCCACCTGCACCGAACTCTGCCAGGGCGGACCGGACAGGGCTGCAGCTGACAATCCCCCACCACTTTCGGCATACCAGGGGCCGAAATGGTCTGTGACCTGGTGGTTTAGAGCATCCACGGTGGAGACATGCACGTACCAGGTGCCCGCTGCCGGGAGAGTGGCGCTGTAGCTGGCGCCGATCGCTTTCTCACTGCCTGTTGGCACCGTATTTGTGAACTGATCGACCGCCACCCAGATCTCGACCAGGCCGCTGCCATCCCTGGGCTGCACCCAACTCAGCTCTATGCTGCCAGGCGCTGCCACATGGCTGCCCTGCGAGGGTCTGATCGCAAGTAAGTCGATCAGACCCGGGCCCTGGTTGTCTACCACCACTGTGGCCGGTTGCACCACGACATTGCCCGCCCGATCCTCGACACGGATTCGCAGGGGGTAGCTGGCGTAGTTACTGTTGGCGCCAGGGGTCCAGTCGTAGCTCCAGGCGCCGTCGCTTAACAGGGCAGGCTCGTAGGTATAGCCTCCATCATCACTGACTGCCACCGATATCAGGCCGCTCGTGTCATCACTGGCCGTGCCCGACAATGTGACGGTGCCGGTGACCACGCCAGCTGGTGGGGTAAAGCTGAGTGTTGGCGACTGCGTGTCCAGCACCAAGGTTGCGGTGGTGTCCACACTGGGCGTCGTGCCCTGGCTGCGGCTTGCTCGCAGGGTGATCGTATGACCGCCCTCGCCGCTCAGGGTCACCTGCTTGCGCCAACTGGTGGCCAGGGCGGTGTCATCGGCCGATGTGGCCATGCCCTGCGACACGCCATCCACCAGGACTTCCACCTGGCCCTCGCCTGCCTGCTCCTGGAAGTGCACATAGCCCTTGAGGAGGACACTGCCGGTTTTCACCGCTCTGCCAGGCAGGGGATTAGTCAACGCCGCTTCGTTCTGTGTTGTCGCTACCGCCACCAATAGCGGCAGCGCCTGTCCCACATTTCCTGCTTGGTCTACTGCTTTGGCGCTTATGAGATGGTAACCATTCTCCAACGCCACAGCGCTTTCATAACGCTGCCAACCCCCCTCGCTGGCCACGGTGATGGATCGGGTAGCGGTAACAACGGCGCCGTCTACTTCGAAGAAGGCGGAGCGGATGTTGTAGCTTGTTTCGCCGGGCATGCCGGTAGCTACCCAATCGCTCACATCCATCTGCAATGATATTGCCGGCGCACTGCTGTCGCTATTACCGCCTGGAGAAACCAACCGTACGTGCGGACGCGTGCCGTCGGCGATGAATGATGAACGGTACCAGTCGCGGGCTTGGTTACTGACATTGCCCACGCTATCTGCCGCTCGGGTGTACAGACGGTAGAGCCCATCGCCATCGCTTGGTTTGATGGTTGTTGTGTAGTAAGAACCTGCCTGGCCTGATGTAAACAGATCCGAACTCTGCCAGCTCGTGGGCAGCGTTTGTTCGGGACTCTGGCTGGCATCATTCACGAATACCAGGCCCACGTCCACCGAGGCTATGCCGGCGCTGCCCAGGCCACAGGAGTTGCCCTGCAGGCCCAGCAGCAGGGTGGCAGGCATGGCCAACAACTCGCGATAGCCCATGTCCGCTCTCGCCCCACCACCCGTTGCTACCTCTGTGTATTCGTACGATGGAATCGCATCCAGGGCCGGCGAACTCGTGGTCAGGCGGAAGTCTCCGTTCGCCCCATCCACAAATCCGGGGTCTCCACTGCGCTCCCCCTGACCGACCGTCACACTGCCTTTGTAGTCTGCACAGCTCGCGCACCAACTCGGGTTAGTATTGCCCAGCAGGTTGTAGGCATTGAATATCTGGCCGCCTGCACTGTTGTCAAAGCCGATGTCGTTCTGCGCCACGATGTTGTAGCGGGCATTCAGCCAGCTTCTCTCTCCCGAGACCTGCACACCTGCGCCGAAGTTCTGCACGATGGTGTTGAAGCTGAGGCTGCCGCTCGAGTCCGCCTCGAAGCGCACCCCGGCATTACCATTGGCGGGCGTGCTCGCCAACGGCGACTGCCCACCGATGATATTGCGTGTGATCGTGATCTGGTTGGAGGCGCCGGTGACGCGGATACCGGCATCGCCGGCTTCGGATCCGCCATCTGTGATGGTGAAACCGATCACCTCAACATGTGTCACCCCATCCAGTGTCAGCACCGAATCGTCCGCACCATCAATGATGCTCTGCTCCGCTCCGCTACCCACCAGGCGGATTCCACTCTTCAGCGCCACGTTCTCTTCATAGACCATGGCGCCGATATCGCCGCCATCCACGCCCACTGTCCACATGCCTGGCAGATCGGGCACGTTGTCGATGGCGTCTTGAATTGTGTCAAAGGCCGTCACCTGCCATTCCAGACCGTCATTGAGGCACTGCTCGCAGTAGGCTTTGCTGGCATAGACCGATGCTTCCGCCGCCTGCGCATAGCCCAGATCCACCCGTACGCCGCTCCCAGGCGGCGCCGGATCACTCGGGTCTCCGGCATCGACCACAGGTGAATCAACCTGCAGGCGGTAGTCATGGTTGCTCACATCGCGGAAGCGGGGGTCGGCGAAGATCTCGCCCACGCCCGGCTGGTCCACGACTACGCCGTCTATTTCGAAATCACTGGTGTTACGCCAGTAGGCATTGAAGTTGTGTAACACCCGCTGTGTGCCGGGACAGCCGCTGGTTTCAAAGTTCAGTCCCATCTGTTGCTGGAAGGCCAGAATGCTGTTGCGCATATCCACGCTGCTGCACTGCTCTGCCACGACGCCGTTATCATTACTGACAAGGGTATCGTTTATCAAGGTTGCACGGGCTGTACTGCCGCTGATATCGACTGCCGTGCCTGTGTTATGCACGATCAGCCGTTTCAGACTCACTTCACTCCCACCCTCTACCTGGATCCCATCTGCTGAGTCTTCTCCTGCTATCGTCAGCAATGCCAGCGCCGTTTCTCTGGCATTCTCTACGCCCACCAGGTACCCACCCGACATATCGGGCGGCGCCAGCACCGTCAGTCCGGCGCCACTGCCGAAGACCTGCACGCCATGCACCAGGGCGATGCGCTCGCGGTACAGGCCGGGGTCGACCAACACTCTGAGGGCGCCACTGTCGATGCCTTCCTGGATGCTGCTGAAGGCGTCCTCGCCCCAGGTGCGACCGTCGTTGTCGCAGGTCTCACAATAGGTGGCATCCACGTACACCGGCCCCCGGTAGCTGTAATAGCCCAGGTCCTTACCACCGCTGGCCTGCGCTATCGCCTGTGAAGCGGCGCCTATGCGGAAGATGTCCTGCGCCACATTGAGGAACTGGGCGTCCTGCACGGTCATCTGCACGCCAACCGGGGCACTCTGCCAATCGCTGCTAAGCCCATTCTCGCTGGCAAAACCATTGCTCATGGTCAAGGCGGGGTTCTGGCTACTGCTGTCGGTCCACCAGAATGGTAAGGGGGCGGCATTGGCCAAGGCCACGAACAGGTTGTCCTGCAAGAAGACATAGCTGTCGGGCAGGCCGCCGGGATCGTTGGCAACCAGGGTCACATCTGAGGCATCGGCAACCAGGGTGTTGTGCCGCAGCCATAGGGCGGAGAGGAAGGCGTCGACGGCTGTGCTGCCGGCGAGCTCCTGGTTGAACAGCACATGTTTGATCACAATGTTGCGCCCATCACTTACATCGGGGTCTGCAGTCGCCTGTCCGCCATGGTTCAGTTTGATGCCGCTGAGGGCGTTGGAGATGGTGAGATTCTGGATGGTCACGCCCACGATGTTGGCATAGGTGTTGGAGACTTCGTCAGGGGGCAGGATGGTGATGCCGGTGCCCCCCTGCGCGTCCAGGAAGACCGCATCGGCATCGCTCCCCCGCAGCGTCAGGTAATCCTGGCCTGCATGGATCACCGCCGAGTTGTACACCCCTGCGGCCACCTCGATGGTGTCGCCAAACCAGGCCGCATCCAGGGCTGACTTCAGGGTTCCAAATGCGTCCACACCCCAGCTATGGCCATCATTGGCGCAGGCTGAGCAGTAGTCGTCATCCACGTAGCGCACGGCTGCCAGGCTTGCCAGTTGGAAGCGCCAGCCATCGCCCAACTCATTTAAGGAGGCATAGTCCGCCTTGCCATCCCCGTCGAAGTCGCCGATCAGGGTATCGGCGGGGAAGGAGCCACTGAACTGTTTTCCGTTCGCTGGCACGACCCGGAAGGGCACGGCATCGCCGCCGGGCGCAGCCTGTGACAACCAGGCGGAGAACTCCTGATCCAGCAAAGCCAGCACATCGGATTTGCCGTCGCCGCTGAAATCGGCCGCCACTCGCGGGACTGTGCTGTCCACCGCGTAGCCAAGACTGTTATTTGTCACTTCCTGGAAGGTCAAGGCGTCGCCTGACACTCCGGCGCTGATCCACACAACCCAGTTGCTGGTATCTGATTCTCGGGAGGCCAGGTCGCTCTTGCCATCCCCGTCAAAGTCTCCGCTGAGCAGTGATCCGGCATCGCCTGCCACCAGGCTGCCCAGGTTGTTGCTGACATTGGCAAAGTTTAAGGCTGTGCTCGTGCCGTTGGAGATGTAGGTCACCCAGGCGCTGCCATCCCAGGCGGCTACATCTGTCCGGCCGTCGCCGTCGAAGTCGCCAACGATCATCTTGCCCGTATCGCCGCCGCCAAGGCCGCCCAGGTCACTGCTGATGGCGGCAAAGTCAAAGCTGTTGCCCGAAGCGCCCGTAGCGCGCACGAATTGCCAGGCGCTGCCATCCCAGGCGGCCAGATCGTCCAGACCGTCGCCGTCGAAATCGCCTTTCAGCAAAGGTGCACCACCTGTCACCGCTGCGGGTATGTTATTCGTGTATTCTGTGAATTGTACTTCATTAGAACTCAAGCCATCCGCATGCCAGCTTCGCCATCCCGAACCAGTCCAGCCGGCCACGTCACTCTTGCCGTCGCCATCCCAATCGCCGGTGATGACAGTATCTGTCAACCAGTCAGATATGTTGTTGTCGTAGAGGCGGAAGGCCAATGCACTTGTGGTCAGGCTGTCTGTGACCGCATTGCTCAACCCTAGAGTTGATGCTGCTGAGAACGCTTCGGGAGAGGTCGCTTTTATGGCGCTGGCGCTGGGCAGTTCTGACATTGCCCGCGGGCGCGGCGCCGGGCCGATCCAGCGACCCTGTTGGTTGAAGGCCAGCGACTGCCTGCGCACGCTCATCAGGCCCTGTGTCCCTTGCGCCTGCAAGCTGAAATCACCGGTTGGTACCAGCAAGAGGTCGGAGGAGAGATCACAGTTGAGATCTGCGCCTGCCGCATAGGGGGCTGAGGCTGCACTGCTCACGCCGCTGATCTGCGCCTGCACCGGCTGGTTCGTGGCCAGATCGCCCGAGCCATGCACCAGGTAGGCGCGACCACCCCCACCCGTGGCGCCCAGCAGGATGTCGTTGAGGCCATCGCCATTCACGTCGCCTACGGCGGCGATGAAGTTGTTGGGTGCAGGTGTGTAGCCATCGAAAGTCACGTCTGCGCTCATGCTCGGGCTCCAGCCCGAGCTGCGCCCGTACACGATGCGGGGGGCGTTGCCACTGGCGTAAGCGAAGTCGGGCAGTTGGTCGCCGTTGACATCGCCCAGAGCCACCACCTGCTCGCCCACCGCAACGTTACTATCTCCTACGAAGCTGGCGTTGGCATGGGTCAAGGGGTTCAGAGCGCCCGTCTCGCCAGCTTGCCGCCAGTTCACCGGCCCCAGAAACAGGTACACTGCGGCCTGGCCGGCGCTATAGCTGTCATTCGGGTCCGCGATTACGAAGTCATGGTAGCCGTCGCCGTTCACATCCCCCACCCCTGTAGCCACGGCGCCATTATTGTCCATCTGCAAGTATTCCATCGATACCGCTGCCGGGCCAGTGAGTAGTCCCACATCCTGTACTCCCGACCTACTCAGGGCACTCCGACCCTGCACCAGGTACATATGACCTGTGCCGCCGCTCACACCGGTTACACCTACGAGCAAATCGTCGAAACCGTCGCCATCCACATCCCCGGCTGAGGACAACCACCTGCCTACGCTGCCCAAGGATGATGTGTACACTTTGCCCAGGGAACCATTGGAGGTCTGGCTCAGGGCGGAGAGGGTGAAATCCCGTCGCAGACCATTCGCCTGGCCGTACACCAGGTAAGCCTGGTTGTTGGCAGGGTCACCTACGCAGAGGTCGCTCAAGCCATCGCCATTGGTATCACCCGCCGGCGCCACTACCTCACCCAATTGCACATTGACACCATTGCCGATGAAGGAGGTCGTCGCTTCTGCCAGTGCCACTGCATCCGAAGGGATGGGCCAACCGCCGGGGGAGCCGTAAACCACGGCCACGCGGCCGGCTGACGCATTGCTATTGGCTGAGGCCTGGGGCATGCCCACAGCCAGGTCAGCCCTGGCATCACCGTTCACATCTCCCAGCCAGTTGATGGTCATGCCCTGAGTATCGGTGTAGCTCTCGGGCATCAGCATCACTGTCGCCGATATCACCGAGTCCATCACGTTCTCCAACTTATGCGGCCGGGCCGGCAGGGGCACGTTGCCCTCGTCGTCCGCATGGCCCAGCAATTCAAAGGGCTGGCCTGCGGGGAGAGAGGGTTGGTAGTTCGACCACATATCAGTCGGTTCTAACGTATCGACGATCACCTCGATCCTGCTGGCATCGCCGATTTGGTTCAGGGCATCCACCGCCCGTACAGACAGCGAATGAGAGCCATAGGCGTCGTCCGATACCGACCAGCTGGAGCTCCAGGTTGCAGTCACCGGGTGGGGGGCATTGAATTGCTGCCACACATTCACCCAGGGCCGTCCGTCGATGCTGAGTTGTACCAATTGCAGCCCTGCCACATCCGCAACGCCTGATAGCAGGTCAGTGGCAGAACCCTGTACGGTGACTTGATTGCTGTTGATGGTCAGTGCTTCGCCATCTGTAAGATTGTTAAAGGACGCTCCGGGTGCGGTGTTGTCCACAATCACAGTCGTGCTTGTAATCGGGTTTTCTACGTTGCCCACATAGTCGCTGGCACGGCTCTGTAAAGTATATAAGCCATCTGCGGGCAAGGGCGTCCATTGCCAGGCCCAGGTAGCGAATACATTCGTTTCGCTTGTCGCCGCCTGCCAGCCACTGTCGTAGCCATCGCCATTGGCCTTCACGGCCACCCCGACCGGCCAGCTCGTCACATCCGTGGCACTGCCCCCTACTACGTAGACGTTGCCATTGATCGCCTCTCCATCTGCCGGCGATATGATCTGCGAAGTGGGCACTTCCCCATCCACTAATACACTCACCGTCTGCGTGACCTGCGCCAGCGCCGACGACAACACATCGGAATACTGCACACTCGCCACCAGTTCCGCCAGCTGCGAACCTGCCAAACCACTGCTTGCCTCCAGTAGAAGTGTAGAGCTCATACGCTCGCCCGTGTACAATGGTGCGGCGGCCATGTCCCAGTTGAGCCCGCCATCCGTCTGCGTGGGCGATGGCGGCACATAACCACCCGAACCGCTCTGGCTGAACACCTGCCCATTGGTCAGGATGCTGGCATCGTATACCAGCTGCAAAGGCTGGTTCACCGAGGCGGCAGAACGGTTGTCGAGGCGGAGGGAAATCGTCACCGGCGCGCCTGCAGCCAGCACCGTCTGCACGTTACCGTTGTAGAACACAGCCGGATCCGCCAGCAAGCGCAGGTAGGGCGCTGTGTTTGGGGCATAGGGGCTCAGCCCCGCCTCGCGCTCCTCGCCATCCAGGATGCCATCGTCATCATAATCCGCCTTTTTCGGGTCGGAACAGACCCAATAGCCGCCCACACTACTCACCTCCCATCCTCCCACCAGGTTTCCGCTGGCGGCATCGTACCGGCAGACTTCCTCCCCATCGAGCAGGCCATCTGAATCGGTGTCCGCGATATCGGGCGCGGTACCCAGCAATATCTCCTCTCTATCTCCCAGGCCATCGCCATCGCCATCAGCTAGCAGCACATTCACACCTCGCAGGCTGTTCTTCTCTTCCCAGCCATCGCTGAGACCATCGTCGTCGTAGTCCCAGTCGTTATCGCTGGTACCTATCGCATCCTCTTCCGAACTCGTCAAACCATCGCTATCCTTATCCACATTGAAATCAGCATAACTCTCCGCTCCGGAGGTGGCGGTCACCGGTTGGTAGGCATCCCAGCTTACCAGCTCGGCCAGGCTCCTGGGCAGGATGTCGATGTAGAAGTAGGCGGTCTCCGACTCCAAGCCCAGGCTCTCATCCTCACTGTACACATATTGCAGACCTGAGCCGAAGTTGTCCTTGTAGCGCAGCTTTGCCTCCATGCTATTTATGAAGGGTATGGCCGTATTGCGCCCGGCCTCCGCCGGCTGAAACTGCAGTTTCGCACTGACATAACACTGCCTCTGCCCTTCACTATCGACCTCACTACAGTTATCTATTCCTCCGCTGCCCTTGGACCCGATCAACTCAGGTGCGTTCACTGTATTGTAGCGTTGCAGATAAAAGGGTTGCTCCACCTCATCCCAGCGCACATACGCCCAGCTATTACCCACCTTCTTACCTGCTAGCGTGGTGGTCATCTCGGTGGCGATGGTATACCAGCCATCCGGCAGGGGCCCGCTCGTACGCGTATTCGATATGTCGAGCGTGAAGTTGATGTTGCCCGCATTCACCCCATCCTTGGGCACCTTGGCCAATAGCTTCAGGTTCAGGATCGCTTCGCCCAGCCACGTGATTAAGAAATTGTATGTTTTCAAAGGACTCCAATTCCCGGTGATGGCGCCAACCACAATGTACACGATGAGGAAGATGGCGAATTCCAGGGCTACTCCCACGGCTGATGAATTAAATACCCAGATGAGTATCAAGCTGAATATCAGTTGAGTCACCTGAATGATGGTCGAAGCAAAGAATTGCGCTTCAGCCGCGTCCGCCTGTATGCCGTCAAGGCTCTTGGCGCTTTGTCTATACATGGCGTAATCGATGCCAACGAAAACAGCTGTTATCGCCGTGGCAACAAAATATGCAGCAAGTTTGGTGTAGAATACCTGACTTTTGCGTGCCTCAACCGTTAGACTCCCCTCAAAATTATCGCTAAAGCCCCTGTATATATTATCATCAAGTTCCTTACCGGACTCTTCGTTGACCAAATTAAATTGTTGACTATACCTATCTCCATCAATAAACCAATCAGCGGCGCCTGATCTTTGAAGCCTAAAGCCATTACTAATACCATATTCTTCGATGGCTCTATTGATGAGGTCCTCAACTACTGAATTACGAGCGCTAAGCCAAGTAGATAATTGATATCTCTGGATCAGATTTGTTGCGACAACAATAGATATTTGAGCTAACCAGGCGTCCATCGCGTAATTAGCCTGTTGAACAGAACGAAAAGACAGCTGCCAGTCGCGCAGAGCTTTCGAAAAATCGCTGGTATCAAGCGAGCTCTCCAGTGCATCAAGCTGATAGATCTGGCGCACATACTCGGGCATGGTGCTGGCAGTAACAGCGTTTAGATAGTCGAAATCACTGCTGTCAGTTGACTCTTGTACGCCGTCCACTAGCACACCGTTAAAGCTGATGATATTGCTCATGCCCGCATAAAAGCCGGCGAATAAAAGCTGAACAGAAGCAGTCAGACCATCCTCTGTGCTATAGCGACTGCTCATCTCGTTCATGGCTTCGTTATTGGACAGGGCACGCCACCCTGCAACACCCGTATCGTCCGTTGCACAGGCATAACTGCCCATCTGCGCCTGGCGGCGAACGTAGGTGACGGCGTCGCCAAGGGCAATGCTAAACACCACCGGCGCGCCGGAAATGACAGCCGGGTTGCCATTGCTGACGTCCATCAACAGACTGCTCAAATCCACAGAGCCCATCGTCTCCTCGTAGGCTGTGCCCAGGGTGGGCGTGTAGAAGCCGGTGCTACTGAGCGAACAGGCCACACCCTGGACCTCATTCGCCAGCCGATCCAGTAATGCCACGGTATTGGTCTGCGTCGTCGTGGCCAGGGCCTGGTCGCGATGTTCGAAATTGTCCACCTGTACCACCATGCTGGCCGGATCGATGCCCCAGGTATCCGTGTAGGGCGTCTGAGCCGAAGGATCGGCGAAGTTCGCCTCGATCTGGGTCAGGTCGGGATTCTGGAACATCAGGTAGGAACCTGCCAGGCCCGCGGTCATCAACTGCATGATCACCTTCAGTTCATCATCCACCGCCTGATCCGCGCTCACCGCCGGCGCCGTGGCGCCAAACAGCCCCACCTGCACATCTTTCGTCTCTAGTACATTCAGACCGGTGACCCGGAACTGGTCCTCATAGTAGGATGCAACCATCGAATCCTCGCTGGTCACTGCGCAAGCCTCACTGTCATCGGTCACACAGCTGTCCAGCACCGCATTCGCCAGCCACAATACCCGCCCTTCCGTAAGCTGGATGCCTGCATCCGCTTCACCCGCACTGAAGGCGATGCGGCCACCAAATGCATAGACCGCCCCCCCATCGGTCACCGGCTGTAATGGCACCCATAGGTCGTAGCCCTGGCTGACATCGTCAGGATTTATGGGTACTGAAAGGATGTTGTACTCCCCCGCCAGACTGGGGGGCTGTGTACTCTTCAGCTCCAATACGGGTACCAGGGTGATGTCATCGCTGGAGCTGTCACGGTCCTGCATCTGTCCCAAGCTGTCATCGGGCCAGTCCAAACTGGTGAGGGTGTAGCGCAGATGTGCCTGTTCTTGCGGCTGCACGGCCACGTCCACATACACCACCGTGTCGGTGGCATGTCCACTCACATTCACCTCAAAGCTGGGCCGGTAGGCGAGCACCTGGAAGGGTGAGATATCCTGGGCATCGGGCACGCCATCATCGTCATTGTCATCATCCCACAGGTTGGGGACGCCATCACTATCCTTGTCCGTGAAGCCATCCGTGCCCGTGTACACATCAGAGGTGAGGAAGGGAGACCACTCTTCGCCATCTCCCATTCCGTCATTGTTACTGTCCGGCAGCAGGGGGTCCGACCACCACTGCTTACCATTCTCATCGGTGAAACCTTGCAACTCCACCGTATCGGTGATCCCATCACTGTCGCTATCCACCTCCGCATAGTCCGTGCCCAAACACCATTCAACTTCGTTGAATAAACCATCGCCGTCGTCGTCGCCCTGAGGATCGACCCCTTCCTTCACATAAAGCACCCTGCAATCGGTCAGGGCTGTGGCTTCAACGCCCGTTCTCGCCAGCTCTGAGGGTGCTTGCTGTGCGACATCCCTCTGCGCCATACGTGTAGGAGCGGCGCCCAGATCTTGCAGAGCTTGCTCGAAGGAGGAGGCCTCGGCCCTTGCCTGGTGGAACAATGTGAACTGCCCCACTTGCAGCAGAGGTTGCAGCACCATCATCACGATCATCGCCACCACCACCGAGGCGTACATCCGCCGCCGCCGTCGCACCAGTGATATCGCCAACAACAGCAAAGGCAGAGCAAGGAGTGCTGGTATCAGCGGCTCTGTCAATTCTTGCATGGTGAAGCCGGCTTTCTCGGCAGAGATCGAAGGCGTCTGTCCCGCCTCGCCCTCGCCGCCTCCTGTCTCGACTGAGGACACCTGCTCCACCAATGTGCCTGGCTCACTCGCTGATTCGTTGAATTCCGCCATCGGCGCCCGCTCGCCGTAGCGCGAGTAATCCACCTGCATGTGCACAATGGCATCGTAATCCTCCTGTACTTCGGGCAGGTTGATTGCCAACACCTGTCGCCGCGGCAGACCTCGTTCATCCACCCACAGTTCACCCTCGCCGCTCATGCGCTCATGCAGCGGATTTACCGCCAACTCCACACCGCTTGGCAGCCGACCCGCCAATAGTGCCTGCATTCGCTGTCGCTGCTGTTCGGCATATACCTTGCCGTCCAAGTGATATCCGTAACGCCTATATGTCCCCTCCGCTGTCTTCACCGGATCCAGTTCTTCCACATTCTCCACTGCTGTTAGATAAGCCAGCGGGTCGCCTCCTGGCATCGTCCCCCCCAGGGGATCGTCAACCTCTTTCCAGCGGCCCTGATAGCCGACATAGACCTCGGCGCCTTTTACCTGCAACGATACCGGCTCTTGATCTTTGCCGGCATAGAATTGAAGACGGGCGTAGGGCTCGTCAGCGCCTGTCGGTCCCCGGCGTTGGGCCACATCCCCCAGGATGCGTAGCGACTGTTGCTCCTCTCCCCGTCCGACCGTGCTGATGGCCGCCTGCGGTATCAGCGTCTGTTCGATATCGGCGACGATGTGATAGCTGCCGGTCTGGCGCGCTTGTGCCAGGGCAGACGAGATCGGATCAGAAGAAGCAGGCTCGGCATAGCCACTGAGGGCCAGGACCAGGCCACCGGCAAACAGCACGGTCATGACCAGTGCCAAGGTGAATAAGCTGATGCGGCGTGTATAGTTCATAATACTGTCCTTTTTATTGGGGATGATCATGTCGGATTGCGAAGTGTAGATTGCGGATTAGTCGCCAAACTCTCTGGGGCTGAATAATATGAACACTCATGCCTTATTGCAAGATCAGAGGTAGCAAGATACGGATGGGAGCCTGATGTACGCGCAGGGGTGGGGTTAGGGGTTCGACATTGCCTGCCAAATCGGTGGCTCTGCTGCGAATGGCAAGTTCAGCATCATGAACCGAGAAGTGGGCAGCCCATACCGTGGCGCCGGCAGGCAGATCTTCAGGTGGCGGTACTACGACACCCTTGCTTTGCAATAGGCTTCGCGCTTCGTCCCCGAGCAGAGCGGGTTGCCAGGGTCGGTTGGCTGCCAGGCGTACCTCGACCTGTGCCAGTCCCCAACCATCTTGGGCAAAGCCCCAAACAAGGATTTTATCGCCAGTGAACACAGCACCGTGGGTCGGCTCTTGGATGCTGGAGGTGGGCGCGAGGCTGTCAACCGTGAGCAAAACTGCCTCAGAAGCCGGTCCTACATTGCCGGCCACATCGATTGCCCTGACGCGCAAGGCATGTTGTACTCCTTCTTCAGCCGGCAGACGCCAGTTGAAGCTCCAGCGCACCGTACCGTTTGACGTCGGCGGGCCGGAAATAACAGCCGCATACCATGGTCCGCCATCGATTTGCACTTCTACCTGTTGCACCTCTGCCCCAGCGGGGAACTGATCCTGGGTCTGGCCGTTCAAACGGACGCGACTGCCTGCCAGAATGTCCGTGTCTAGATCGAAACCAGACACAGGGCCAACGTTATCGACAGTGACCGGAATCGAGACGATCTCGCTACCGTGACTGTGGTTGTCAAACGCCCGAGCTGATAAGGTGAAGGTTCCTTCCGCAGGGACTTCGATATCGGCCTGCCAACCTTTGGCACCTTCGGCTTCAATCCAGGGGCCATTGTCTACTTGAATTTCAGTGCGGGCGACGCCGGCGCCGCCAATATCAGAGGCAGAACCACTTATCCGTTGCAGACCTGTTGCCAGCGTGGCGCCCGAGCTTGGCAGATCGAAACGCACAAGGGGCAGATGGATATCGACGACATGGCTGAAACTCTGGTGTGATAGATCAGGTTCACTGGGGCTGATGTCCGCGAAGATCTCTGCTGTTACGGTAACCGACTCAGAGTGCCCCAAGTCTTCAGCCAGGTTGGCGGTGATGGTGATGGGACTCTGTGCCCCTGGAGCCACGTTGCTCAGTTCGATAAACCAGCGATCAGCTTGTGGTTGCGTCTGTGCAAATGGCCATCCGGCCAGACTCTTAAACTGAATGCCCTCGCTGCCTGAGAAGACAAGCGTTGCCTTTTCCAGAGGCTTTCGATCTTCGTTGGTCACGAAGAACACGTAGCGAACCGGGCTATTGGGACCAAGGGGGCGGCCATTCGTATCCGGACTGTAGATTCGCACCGTTGCATGATGGGCGCTTGGCTGACCCGCATTCGGGGCAATCCCTTGCGCCAGCGCCGGCCAACTATATGCCGATGCCCAGGTATTTGGGAAAGGCTGACTCGTGTGACCAGACTTGCAGCACTTTCCATTGGGTCCGACGATAGCATTATCTGTGGGTAAGACGCTGTGAACGGTGCCGTCATCATCCATTACCGAGGCGACAAATTGAACTGCGCTGTTGGCATTGATGGCTGAGCGTGAGAGCCGTATCTCGGTATCACCATTGGCGCCATGTGCGTCGAGGAAGCCGGGATCTTGTACCTGCTCCCAGACACCGCCACCGACATAACGCAGGAGATCGTGGACATCTGGTGATGAGACAAAGACGTAATCCGCTCCAAACGGTAGTGTCAGGTTGTCGTTCTTATAAGTTGTGAGAGAGCCGCCAGCCTGCGTGTCGAAGTGGATATAGCCGATGCCATGCGGACCCCACAACGGCCCTCGCCAGCCCAGGTACAGATAGTCTGCATCCCAGCTGGCGTACAGGCTATACGTCCTATTGGGTCTTGGGTCGGAACCGAGCAGCTCTGTCTCCGGATTCCATTCACCTTTGGCGACATTGATATTGGCGTCGATAATGATCGACTTGCGCCAGGCCTGCTCTGACAGGCCCCTTGTCGCCAGAACGCCCTCGCTACCTGCATACCAGGGGCCATAGCGCTCGAGATTGATATTGCCGGAGTCATCCTGCGTCATAAGGTGGATATACCAGGTACCAGCGGTCGGCAGTTGAGCGCTGTAACTATTGCCGGATGCCGTTTGATCGCCTGTGGGGATGGTAAATGTCATTTGATCCACTGCAACCAGCACCTCTACCACTCCGCTACCATCGCTGGGTGGCGCCCAGGTTAACTCAACGGTACTCGGTGCAAGGACATGGCTGCCGACCTGAGGAGATGCTGTTAAGAGGTTGATGAAACTGGGCCCTTCATTATCCACAACGGCAGTAGAACTCTGTACCGTCACGTTTCTTGCTGTATCTTCTGCGCGAATGCGTAGTGGGAAGGTGGCGTAATCGTTATCAGGGCTAACTGTCCAGGTGTAGATCCAGTTGCCACTCACATCCACATCTGCCGGATCATAAATGAAACCTCCATCGATACTTACCATAACCGAAGCGATACCACTGCCGCTGTCGCTTGCTGAGCCTGACAACGCGATCGTATTGGTAATGACATCGGTAGGTGGCGCGAAATTGATACTCGGAGCCTGCGTATCCAGAACGATTGTAGAAACCGTATCGTTGGCGGCCGTCATGCCTGCGGTGCGACTGGCGCGCATTGTGATAGTATGACTGCCATCGCCTGCCAGAGTTACCGCTTTGCTCCAGCTACCATCCTGGGCCGAGGTGTCGGATAATGCGGCCATTCCTTGGGACACGCCGTCGACCAGGATCTCGACCTGCCCATCACCAGAAGTATCCTGGTAGTGCACGAAGCCCTCCAGGTTGACACTTGCACTGGCAACCGCGCTATCGGGCGCGGGATTGGTCAGGGCCGCTTCATTTTGTGTTGTTACCACCGTCATCTGCGCCAGGCTGCTCTGGCCAATGTTTCCTGCCTGATCAGAGGCGTAAGCGATGATCGTGTGGGTGCCGTTCTCCAGAGCGATCTGCCGCTCGTATCGCTGCGCACCGCCAGTCGAAGGGATTGTACTCGACTGCGTGGCTGTGATTACGTTGCCGTCCACGTCGAAATAGACGCCCGCCACATTATATATGCTCTCACCCGTAAAGCCCGTCGGCACCCAGTCGCTGACATCCATACTTAGGGTTATCGCCGGAGCGCTGGTCGCCGTGCCATCGGCAGGTTCGATCAGGTTGACTGTAGGAGCGGCGCCATCGGCGATGAATTCGGAACGGAACCAGTCCATAGCTAAGTTGGGTGTGTTATTCACGCCGTCGCTGGGTTTGCTATACAGCCGGTAAAGGCCGTCACCCTGGTCAGGGGTAATCGTAGTTGTCCAGTAGGAGCCAGGTTGGCCAGCGCTACTCAGCGCCGCCCCTTGCCAAGTAGCTGGTACAGTCGAATCAGGGCTCTGCGTCGCATCTGTCACGTGCACGAGACCGACCTGTACTGACGAAATCCCGGCGCTACCGAGGCCACAGGAGTCACCCTGTTTGCCAAGGAGAAGGGTAGCCGGAACTGCGAGGAGTTCACGGTATCCCATATCGGCCTTGGCGCCTCCCCCAATGGCCACCGCGGCGTACTCACCCTTGGGGATGGCATCTACAGCCGGAGATGAAGTAGTCAATTTGAAGTTACCATTATCGCTGTCGGTGAACAGGGGAACCTGATTGATTTCACCCAGACCGGATGATACACTTCCGACGTAATCCACACAGGTGGCACACCAACTAGAGTCGCTATTGTAGACTAGATTATAGCTGTTAAAGATCTGACCACCTCCTGTGTCGTCGAAGCCCACATCATTCTGGGCGATGATATTGTATCGCGCGTGCAGCCAGGTATCGGGGTCTGCGACGACGACGCCCTGGTTGAAGTTCTGGGCAATCGTGTTAAAAGTCATCTGGCCACTCGAACCCGACTGGAAGAGGACGCCTACATTGCCATTTCCGGGAACTCCGCTGAGGGGCGAAAGCCCACCGATGATGTTCTTGGTTATGGTTATCCTGTTCGAGGCGGCCGATACCAGGATACCCGCGTCGTTGAAGTCCTGTCCACCATCCGTAATAGTAAAGCCCAAGATTTCGACGTTGGTCACACCGTTGAGCGTGAGCGCTGAACCGCTATTGTTTGCATCGATAATGGTGGTTTCAGCGCCGTTCCCTACCAGGCGGACGCCACTCTTCAGGACGACGTTTTCATCATAGACCATGGCGCCGATCTCGCCGCCATCCACACCTACCGTCCACATGCCAGCCAGATCGGGTATGTTGTCCACCGCGTCCTGGATCGTGTCAAAGGCTGTGACCTGCCATTCTAAACCATCATTCAGGCATTGTTCGCAGTAGCTTTTGCTGGCATAGACCGATGCCTCTGCCGCCTGCGCATATCCCAGGTCCACCCGTACTCCACTGCCAGGCGGCGCCGGATCGCTGGGATCCCCGGCATCCACCACAGGTGAGTCGCCAAGAGGACGGTAGTCACTTTTGCTCACGTCCCTAAAGCGTGGATCGGCGAAGATCTCGCCTGAACCAGGTTGGTCAACCGCTGTTCCATCAATTTCGAAATCATTGCTATTGCGCCAGTAGGCGTTGAAGTTATGTAACAAGGTCTGGGTACTTGGGCAGCCATTCGTTTCATAGCTCAAGCCCACCTGTTGCTGGAAGGCCAGGATGCTGTTGCGTATATCCACATTGCCACAGCTGCTTGCAACGACGCCATTCTCGTTGCTTACTATGGTGTCGTTGATCAACGTTGCCTGGGCTGTACTGCCGCTGATATTAACCGCCGTGCCCATGTTGCGCACGATCAGTCGTTTTAGACTGACGTCGCCTTCGCTGTCAACCGTGATGCCATTGACCTTATCCTCACCCGCCAGCGTGATCAAGGCCAGGGCAGTCTCCCTGGCATTCTCTACACCCACCAGATAGCCACCCATATCATCAGGCGGTGCAAGGATGGTAAGGCCGGCGCCGGAGCCGAACACTTTCACACCATTGACCAGGGAAATGCGTTCACGATACTCGCCTGGCTCAATTAGCACGCTTTGAGCACCGCTGGCAATCCCACCCTGGATGCTATTAAACGCATCCACACCCCAACTGCGGCCGTCGTTCTCGCAGTTCTCGCAGTAGGTGGCATCCACATAGACCGGAGCTCGATAGGTGTAGTACCCCTGGTCCTTGCCATTGCTGGCTTGTGCGATCGCTGCCGAACCGGATTTCAATCTGAATAATCCGTCTACCGAATTGAGGAACTTCGCATCCTGCACCGTCATCTGCGTGCCGGTCGGCGAGCTTTGCCAATCGCCGTCGGCGCCATTTTGACTGGCAAAGCCATTGCTAAGCGTTATTGCGGGGATCTGGCTACTGCTGTCGTTCCACCAGAATGGTAGGGGCGCTGCATTTGGTAAGGCCACGAACAGGTTGTCCTGTAAGAAAATGAAATTCTGTGTCAGGGGGCCGGAGTTATTGTTGACCAGTGTAACGCCTGAGGCATTGGAAACCAGGGTATTGTGGCGCAGCCATAGAGCGGAAAGAAAGGCGTCAATGGCCGTACTGCCGGCGATATCCTGGTCGAACAGAACATGCTTGATCACCACATTACGCGCATCATTCACAGCAGGGTCGGCGGTAACCTGTCCGCCATAGTTCAGTTTGATGCCGGTTAAGGCGTTTCGTATCGTCAGATTTTGGATGGTTACGCCCTCGATGTTGGGATAGGTGTTAGAGACTTCGTCAGTGGGCAGGATGGTGATACCGGCGCCCCCTTGCGCGTCCAGGAAAACCGCATCCGGATCGCTCCCGCGCAGCGTCAGGTAATCCTGGCCCGCATGGATCACCGCCGAGCTGTACACGCCCGCAGCCACCTCGATCGAGTCGCCAAACCAGGCGATATCCAGCGCAGATTGCAGGTTGTCAAAGGCATTTATGTCCCAGCTGTGGCCATCATTGGCGCAGGCTGGGCAGTAGTCGTCATCCACGTAGCGCACGGTTGCCAGGCCCGCCAGTTGGAAGCGCCAGCCATCGCCCGTGACATTAAGCGAGGCATAGTCTGCCTTGCCATCCCCGTCGAAATCGCCGATCAATGTGTCGTCGACGAAACTGCCACTGAACTGTTTGGCATTGGCGTGAATCTGGAGGAAGGGCACGGCGCCGCTGCCGGGCGAAGCCTGTGACAACCAGGCGAAGAAATCAGTGTCGAGAAGAGCAAGTACATCCGTCTTCCCGTCGCCGCTGAAATCAGCAGCCGCGCGTGAGACTGTGCTATTCATGGCATAACCCAGGGAATTATCTGTGACCTGTTGGAAGCTCAAAGTCCCAGCAGAGACGCCGCCGCTGATCCAGACAACCCAGTTGCTATCATCTGAATTGCGGGATGCGATATCTGACATACCATCCCCATCAAAGTCGCCGCTGATCAGCGAGCCGGCATCACCTGACACCAGGCTGCCCAGGTTGTTGCTGACTGTTGTAAAGTTGAAGGCACTGCTGTTGCCACTTGAGATGTACGTCGCCCAGACACTACCATCCCATCCTGCCACATCGGTTTTGCCGTCGCCGTCGAAGTCGCCAACAAACATCTTATTTGAATCGCCGCCAGACAGAGCGCCTAGATCACTTGGGATGGCGGCAAAGCTAAAGTTGCCATCCGAAGCGCCTGTTGCGCGCTCGAACTGCCAGGCACTGCCATCCCAGGCGGCCAGATCATCCAATCCGTCGCCATCAAAATCGCCCTGCAGTATGGTGGCACCGACTTTCTCTGATAAGGTCATGTTATTCGTGTATTCTGTGAACTGTACTGCGTTAGCATTCAAGCCATTTGCGCGCCAGGTTCTCCAGGCTGAACCGGTCCAGCCTGCCACATCGCTGAGGCCGTCGCCATCCCAATCGCCGGTGATGGCAGCGTCTGTCACCCAGTCACCGATGTTGTTGTCGTACAGACGGAAGGCCAAAGCACTTGTTGTTAATGCATCATCGCCGGCAGGGCTTTGCAAGCCGGTAGCAGAGAGCATCTGCTGTGTGGCCGCGCCTGCGAGTGAACTCCGGGCTGGCAACTCACCTAAACCACGTGGGCGAGGCGCCGGGCCAATCCAACGGCCATGTTGATCCATGGCCACAGCGCCTGCGCGCAAGGAAAGGGCGCTGCCACTGGCTGCCTGCACCGTATACTCGCCGGTGGGGACAAGTAACAGGTCGGAAGAGAGATCGCAGTTCAGGTCTGCGCCGGCGGCGTAAGGGGCCGAGGCCGCACTGCTTACACCACTGATCTGCGCCTGAACTGGCTGGTTCGTGGCCAGATCGGCTGAGCCGTGCACCAGGTACGCCCGACTACCCCCACCCGTGGCGCCAAGCAGGATATCGTTGATGCCATCTACATTCACATCACCTGGTGCGGCGATAAAACTGTTCGGAGGTGGAGAATAGCCATCGAAACTGACGTCAGCACTCATGCCCATGCTCCAACCCGAACTCCTGCCATACACGACCCGCGGCGCATTGCCGCTCGAGTAGGCGAAGTCAGGTAGACCATCTCCGTTGACATCACCCAAAGCCACAACCTCTGAACCCACAGCTGCGCCGACGTCGCCAACGAAACTGGCGTTGGCACTGTTCAGAGGATTGAGCGCGCCCGTCTCACTCGACTTCCGCCAGTTGACAGGTCCTAAGAAAAGATAAACCGCAGCCTGGCCGGCGCCAAAGCTGTTGTTCGGATCCGCGATCACGAAGTCATAATAGCCATCCGCATTGATGTCGCCAACGCCCGTGGCAACAGCGCCATTATTGTCTAGCTGGAAGTACTCGATCGAGACTGCCGAAGCGCCACTCAATGTATCAACGAATTGAGTACCGGAGGTACTGGTGGCTGTGCGCCCTTGTACCAGGTAAACAGCACCGTTACCATTGCCCAGGGCCGTGACGCCTACCAAAATCTCATCGAAACCATCGCCGTTGACATCGCCGGCAGATGAGATCCAGTTGCCAACCTGGCCTTGCCTGGCCGAAAAGATCTTACCTTTGGTACCATTACCACTTTGAGCGAGATCGGCCAGATCGAAGTCCTTTGCCAGTCCAGTAGCCTGGCCATAGACCAGATAGGCCTGGACATTGACAGGATCGCCGATCAGGAAATCACTGAGACCATCGCCATTAGCATCGCCGGCTGGCGTTAGCACCTGTCCGAGCTGCACACCAGCGAACGAGCCCACGAAGGAAGCTGTGGTTTCAGCCAGAGCCACCGCGTCGGAAGGTATAGGCCAGCCACCAGGCGAACCATAGACCACCGCAACCCGGCCTGCAGCGACCTGACCATCGATGTTCTGAGCAGGCATCCCCACGGCGAAATCGGCGCGGGCATCGCCGTTTACATCACCCAGCCAGTCGACAGTCATACCCTGGGTATCCGTATAGCTCTCGGGCATTAGCAGCACCGTGGCTGAGATAACCGAGTCCATGAAGCTCTCCAGTTCGTAGGGCCGGGCGGGCAAGGGCACATTACCCTCGTCGTCTGCATGCCCTAAAAGCTCAAAAGCCTGCCCCGCCACCAGATTGGCCTGGTAATTCGACCACATATCTGTCGGCTCCAGCGTATCGATGATCACATCGATCTCGGTGGCGTCACCAACCTGGCCTAGAGCGTCTATTGCCCGTATGGCCAGGGTATGCTGACCATATGAGGAGGCATCAACCGTCCAATTGAAGTTCCAGGTAGCGGTCGCTGGATGGGTGGAAGGGTAATTCTCTACATTGACCCAGGGCCGGCCGTCGATGCTGAGTTGAATGGTCTGAAGGCCCGCCACTTGCGCCGCTCCTGATAACAGGTCTGTCGCATTCCCTTGCACGGCTACGCGATTGCCGCGGATGCGGGACAGGGCTTGGCCATCGGTCAGGTTAGTAAAACCAGCACCAGGCGCCGTATTGTCAACAATGACACTAACGCCCGCGCCAGGTGATTCGGTATTGTTCACATAATCAATTGTCTGGCTCTGTATCGTATAGACGCCATCGTCCGGCAGTGGTGTCCACGTCCAAACCCAACTGTTCGCTCCTTCTGAAGTTTGCCAGCCACTGTCGTAGCCGCTTCCTGTCGCCCTTACGTTTACAATTGACGGCCAGGACGTGGGATCGCTGGCTACACCGCCTACCGCGAAGGCATTGCCGTTGATCGCACTGCCATTGCCCGGTACCGTCACAATGGAACTAGGCGCATCCTCGTCGATCAGAACGGTGATGGTATCGGTGACTGTCTTTAGCTGGTTTGTGGCGACATCGGTATACAAAGCAGTCGCTTGCATCTCAGTTACTTGCGAGGTGGTGATGTCGGAGAAGACTGCACTCTCTAATGTCGATGTCAGCGATTCTGCAGCATCGAGCGGATTATTTGCCGTATCCCATTCCAGGCCGCCGGCGACGGGATTGGGCAAGGGAGGAGTGTATCCCAACGATCCTGACTGTTTTAGCACCGTCAGTGCCTCGATATCCGCCGTTTCGTAATAAAGTGTTATCGGCTGATCGATCGTATTGGCTGTCGAATTGAAAAGCCTGAGCGTAACAGACATTGGGTCGCCAGCCCTGAGGACTGAGACCAGTCCGAAATTCGCCAAAACACTCGGCATTGGGCTGAGTACCAATCTTGGGGCTGTATCTGGGGCATAGGGGCTGAGACCTGCTTCCATTTCCAGGCTGTCGATTAAACCGTCGCCATCAGCATCGCCCTTTAGCGGATCAGAGCAGATCTGATAACCGCCTACTTGAAATGCTTTCCAGCCACCGACCGGTGCGCCAGATTCGTCGATGCGGCAGATCTCCTCGCCATCGCTGAGGCCGTCGCCATCGGTATCTGCCAGACCAGGCAATGTGCCATACAGATATTCATCCTTGTCGTCGAGGCCGTCACTATCACTATCCGCCATAGTGGGATCGACACCATAGCCGCTGTTTACATATTCAAAACCATCGCTGAGACCATCGCCGTCACTATCCCAAAGAGTGTCGTCGGTGCCAAGACTGCTTTCCGAACTGGCGGTCAAGCCATCATTGTCGATATCAAGGTTAAAATCTGGATATCTCGAATCATCACCGGTATCAACCGTACTGGTAGGCGGTTCGTAAGCATCCCAGTTGAACAGCTCGTCCAGCGAAGCCGGTAGGACATCGAGGTAGAAGTACTGGGTTGCGAGGTCGATGGCCGTTGCTGGGTCGTTGCTATAGGCATATTGATGGTCTTTAGAGCAACTATTACCGCCGGAGACAAATTTGCCGGTATCGCCCAACCAGCATTTCTTATATTGCAGATTCGCTTCAAATGTACTGGCGAAGGGAATGGCAGTGTTACGTCCGGCAGCCGTAGGTTGGAACTGCAATCTAGTCTCTGTCATGCAGGTTCGTTCATCACCGGATATGTCGCTGCAGTTTTCTTGACCGGCAGAGATGTCTTTTTCAAATGTATTAGTAGGACTATTACTAGCAGAGTAATTATTCAGATACCAAGGCGAACTGTCCGGTTGTTGCCAGCGTACATAGGCCCAGCTACTGGAATCATCACCAGACAGGCGCGTGTTGATCGTGGTTGTAATTTGATACCAGGCCTTGGGCAAGGGACCGTTGGTCGTCGTCGAGAACTGATCCATCGTGAAATTCAGATCCCCCGTACTGACGCCATCCTTAGGGATATCCGAGAGCAGCTTGAAATCGATGAGCGCATCGGCCAGCCACTTCGTAAGATAGTTGTAGGTTTGTAAGGGATTCCAATTCCCTGTAATTGCACTCACGATAATATAGACGATGAGAAAGATAGCGAGTTCGATAAGCGTCCCTACCCCTGAAGAGGCGAATACGATAAGAATCAGGCTGATGATCAGCTGTAATACCAAGAGAATCGTGGCAGCGATCGCCTGGGCCAATGCGTAATCCTTCTGCATACCTTGTAGGCTCTTCGCCTGTGCGCTGTACATCACCCAGGTTACGGTGATAAAGACAGCTGTCATGATGATTGCCACGGCGAGCGCGCGCTTGCTGATCGAACTCGACTGTGAGGCAGCCGTTTCAGCTGTTGCAGATTGGCCGGTACCAACGGGTACGTTATCCATGACGTCATCGAAATAGGGTATTGAATCATCCATCGAACTGAAAAATTCGCTTTCGGATTGGATCGTCGTGTTACTCCTTAGCGACAAGCCATCAGGTATGTCGTCTCCAAATTCTAGCACGCTGAGATCATCCACTTCGTCGAGAAAAGTGGAACTCGAAGTACTTGAAAGATCATCGACATAGCTATATTCACTCATATCGTTCATCAGACCCAATTGATCATTGGCAAATGAGCCTGTAAGCTGTCCAGAGAGGGCTTGATTTGTAAGACTCGCACCTCCCTTAAAGTAAACGATCGTCGCTTTGACCATCCTCCCGAGACCGTAGAAAGTGTTCAAGATGAATCGTAAATTGGCTGCATTGGTTACCTGGGCGGCTGAACCGGCCCCCATCACCATGGCCATATCGTCGGCCCAATCACGCATGCCGCTGAGGATACCCCTGGCATTGACATTGGTGTAGAGCCCATCCAGCGAATAGACTTTCCGCACATAGTCGGGCATGTTGACCGTCTCATTGTCTATAAACCAGCTCATTGCATCGCCTGGTGCATCAACGGCATTGGGATCTGTGGGTGCGCCGTTGACGCTGAACATCGAGCTACGACCACCGCTGTATATAAGGAAGATCTGCTGGACCATGTAGTACCAGGTAGCCTGTGCCTGATCCGGATAGCGATTGTTCAGATCGATCAGAGCAGCCGCTTCGTTTAACTCATTCCAGCTGGCGTTTCCACTGTCGTCGATGTTACAACCATAGCTTCCCAGTTGAACCTGGCGCCATTTATAAATCGTGGCATCGCCCAACGGGATAGAGAATGCAACGGGACTCGCCGACGTAACCGCAGGATCGCCATTTGTGATCGTCAGCAGCGGGCTGCTTAGATCCAATGACCCAGACGTCTCCTGATAGGCTGTGGCGATCGTGGGCGTGTACTGGCCGGTTGTATTGATCGTGCAGGAAACGCCGTGGAGATCGATGTAGAGCCCATCCAGCAAGGTTACGGTGTTGGTCTGTGTGGTTGTGGCGAGGGCCTCGTCCCGATGGTCATAGCCATCCACCTGGACCTTCATGATAGCCGGATCGATACCCCATGTATCAGTAAAGGGCGCCTGAGCGCTACTATCCGAAAAATTGGCGTCGATCTGGTTCAGATCGGGATTTTCATAATTGAGATAGGTTCCGGCCAGCCCGGCAGATATCAGTGTGAACATCACCTTTTGCTCGTCGTCGACGTTGTCATCAGTCGTGATACGCGGGGCTGTGGTGCCAAACAAACCAACCTGAACATCTTTCGATTCGGAGACTTGCAGGCCACTCACGCGAATCTGCCCGTCGTAGTAATTGGCGATCACGGAGTCTTCTGATGTCACACTATCGCAACTAGAAGCATCGCCAGACAAACAGGAATCCAATGTGGCCTTGACCATCCATAAAATCCTACCCTCGGTGAGATCGATGCCAGCATCTGCCTCGTCTGAACTGAAAGCGAGCCTGGCGCTAAACGCGTAAATACTGCCAGATTCTACGACTGGCTGAAGCGGAACCCACAGGCTGAAACCCTGGCTGATATCTTCTGCGTTCACATGCGAGGCCAAGATCTCGTACTGCGATGCGAGTGTGGGTGATATCGTGCTATTGATTGACAGGACCGGGATCAAAATCAAGTCGTCCACTGATGAGTCCAGATCCTGGATCTGGCCGATCGCATCTTCTGGCCAATCCAATGAAGTGAGGCTGTAACGCAAATGTGCTTCGTTTTCCGGCTGAACCTGTACATCCACGTAGACAATCGTATCCGGAGAGTGGCCGGTGACATTCACGTCAAATGAAGGTCGATAGGGCATGACCCGATAGGGTGAATTATCCAGGCCATCTGGCACGCCATCATTGTCGTTGTCTTCGTCCCAAAGATTGGGAATGCCATCTTCGTCCTTGTCGGTAAAGGTATCGTCGCCGGTGAAGCTCGAATCGGTGAGAGCAGGTTCCCACTCCTCACCGTCAGTCATCCCGTCTAAATTGCTGTCTATCTCCAGCGGGTCCGCTGTCCAGTTATGACCGCCATAGTTGAAGCCTATCAGTTCGACCGTGTCGGTAAGAGTATCGCCATCCGTATCGACATCGGCATAGTCGGTGCCCAGGCACCATTCGATCTGATTACTCAAGCCATCCCCATCCTCGTCGCCCGATGGTTGGCTGCCGGCGTCGACATAGAGCGATTGGCAGTCAGGCTGACCGGTGGCACTGACGCTTTGTCCACTCAACATCGCCGCTGTCTGCCGATCGATGGCAAGCTCGTTCTGAACGGGACTGGGTAGGGCGTCGATATCCTGCAATGCCTGGGCAAAGGAGGAGGCTTCGGCGCGAGATCCTGCAAAAATGGCATACTGCCCTGCCTGTAACAGCGGCTGAATGACCATCATCACGATCAATGTGGATACCACACCCGCGTACAGGGTTCGGCGCCTGCGGATGAGCAACAATGCCAGGATCAAAAGGGGCAAGGCGATCAGGCCGGGGATCACGGTTGAGGCCAGCGGCGCCAGGGTTCGCTCCAATGGCTCGAGGGAGGCCACGACAAGTGGCGGCGTATCTGCCGCGTTTGCCGAGTCTGAGGATTGTTGCAATGAAGATTCAGGCAAAGACCAGGCACCATCAGGCCCAATCGGTTGTGGCATATCAAGAGCAGGCGCCGGATCGCCGAAGCGAGAGAAATCGACGATCATGCCCACCTGTGCATCATAACTATGTGTAACCCTGGGGATATTCAGATCGATAACCTGACGTCTCGGCAGACCACGGCTATCCAGCCAGACTTCTCCCTGGCCACTCATACCAAGGATGGTGGGATTGGCTTGCAACTCGATACCATGGGGCAGGCGTCCGGCCATGCTCTTTTGCACACGTTCTAGCTGGTAGGCTGCGTAGGCTTCACTATCCAGGGTAAAGGCAAAACGGCGGAAATCTCCCTCGGCAGTCCGTACCGACTCGATCTCGGTCACATCCTTTGCAGCCACTAGGTAACCCATGTAATCGCCGCCGGGTGCAACGCCCCCCAGGGGATCATCGACCTTTTTCCAGCGACCTTTGTAACCCACAAAGGCCTCATTATCAGAAAGTAGCAGCTCGACCGGGCTCTGATCCTGCCTAGCGTAAAATTGCATGCGGGCGCTGGTTACCTGTGAGCCATCGATTTGTGTGAGCTGAACGACATCGCCCAACAGACGCATCGAGGAAGTCTCATCTCGCTTGCCCAGATTTGATAGAGTGGCAAGGGGTACAAGCGTTTGCTCGATGTCAGCCACGACATGGTAGCTCCCCTGATCTCGGGCGCGTTCAAAAGCCTGGATAAGCGCGTCCTTGGGCTTGCTTTCATCCGTGGTATCGAGCGCTAAAACCAGACCACCTGTGATGGCCAATGTGACCATGACAGATATAATTATTAGCAGGAATCGACGGGTATGGTACATGAGCTTGTTCTCCTTTCACTGCATGAAGGGCTGTGTGTAAAAACTAGGTCTTGATCAGAATTAGTATGAATATGTCACCCTTCCAGAACTGTTACTCACAGGGTTGTTTCGATGACACGAATTTGCTGACGGACACTCGTCTGTTGTGTCACCCTGAGCAAAGCGAGGGGTCTTGCTGTGTATACAACGAGTAGATGCTTCGCTGGTGTTGGTTGGTGTAATGACCGTTTAGGTTCTGCAAAAATGGTCCTGTCAAGATTGGTTGGTGGTTAGACCCGCTCAGCATGACAGGTGAGGTCAGGGTGGCTATCACCTTACGACAAGTGGTAACCACGTGGGAATACCGATCTGAGTTACTGTTACTCGAGTTGGTGCTCCTAGCGTTTCCTGGTTGCCAGCCTTGTCAATTGCTCGGCTTAGGATGACTAGCTGTTCGGGCACATCATCATGCATGGCTATGTCAAGAGACCAGGCGATCTGATTCTGAGATGCACCTAGTTGAGCAGAAGACCAGGTGCGGCCACCGTCGATGCTGACTTCGACAGATCGAACACCATATCCGTCGTCAGCCATGCCGGAGATAGTAAATCCATCAGGATCGACTTCCGATCCCGGTTGAGGTTGGAGAATAGTGGAGGTGGGCTTGACGCTATCCGCAATCACAACTTGCGGAGAGGAGGCTGGTCCGACGTTCCCTGCAGCATCTGAGGCGCGTACGGAGAGCGTGGATTCAACGCCATCCCTGTTGGCGAAGATCCAATTATAATGCCACTGCACAACGCCCTCACCGCCCGGAATCAGCGGCATGGATACGGGAATCCAGGCGCCCCCATCGACCTGTACTTGTACACTTGCAACGCCCGATCCGCCGAAGTCTATAGCGGTTCCCTCCAGATGGCCGATTCGTCCGGCCAGAACAGGTCGGTTGAGTGCCAGGGATGCTTCTGGCGCCTGTGCATCCACGAGAACTTGAAGGGAGGCAGCGGGTCCTACATGGCCATGCGTATCCCGAGACCGTGCAGCCAGTTCAAATGCGCCTGATAAGGGTACCTCAATCGCCGCCGACCACGCCACAGAACCCTCGGCTGCCAACCAGGAGCCATCGTCAACCCGTACTTCAACAGATTGCACACCACCTCCATCACGATCTGTTGCCGTACCCCTGACGATCTGCGAGCCTGATGGCAACGCCGCAACTGGCAGATCGATGTAGGTCGTGGGCGGCTGACCATCCACACGATGTACATAAGAAGAACGGGCAATCACTGGTTCACTTAAAGGTACAGGCAGGTCCAACTCGGCCGTCACTGTAACGTAGTCAATGGCAGTCAGGTCAGAGGCCAGGCTAGCTGTTAGAGTCATCACCCGCGTCTCAAACGGTTCCAGATTCTCCAGGTTCACCCACCATCGATCTCCCTGTGCAGTGACATCGGATTCATATTGCAACGATTCGAAAAGCAGCCCGATGCTACCGTCTAAATGCAAAATTAAGTTCTCAATGGGTTTGTCATCAAGATGTCGCACGGTTACGATATATTCAAGGATATCCCCCGGTCCCCGGCCTGTCTGGTGACCTTGTGGGCTCGACAGTGATATCTCTGCATAGTGTCCGCGAGGTTGGCCTTCGTTCGGGACTACGTCGCGCCCCAGGTTCTGCCACCGGTAAACGTCGGACCAATCAGGACAGAAACCGCTATCGTCGCAGGTAGCGAGGGGGTTGGCGGTGGGGAAAACAGTCGTGATCCTGGCGTTACGATCGTCGAATGAAAAGGCCAGTAGGCCCAGACTTTGCTGAACCTCTATAGTCGCCAGCGGCACCGATATTTCGGTATCTGCCCCGGCGTCATGTGCATGGTCAAAACTGCCGGCGCCCATTTCGACCCAGGAATCGCCATCAAAGCGATACATCATCCCTTCAGTGCTGCTGCTGATCTCGATGGCGTAGTCCGCTTGCATTGGCAATATGAGATTACCGGCATGCACCGCCTGAATCGTGCCGCCGAGTTTTGTATCCAGATAGAACCATAGGCTGTCATGCAAACCTATATGAGCCTCCTGCCATCCTAGATAGAGGTTACTGCTGTCCCAGGCTGCAAAGAGCGCGTGAGGATCTTGACTACGAGGATCGGTGTCCAGTTGTTCCGTGTCGATTCGCCATTCTCCATTATCGATATCGAGCTTGCCGTCGATAATGATGGATTGGGTCCAGTCAGGTGAGGCAGCGCTCAGACTCAGGGTCGATTGCTGGGCGTCTTCGACGTAGAATGGACCATACGACTTTTGGTCCTGATTACCGATCGAATCTTCGACCATCAAATGGAAATACCAGGTACCAGCTGTAGTAAAGGGGCCCTGATAACCGGTGGCGAGGATCTTAGATGTAGGTATCGTATCTGATAAGGTGTTTGTGGCGAAATACATTGTCGTGTCACCACTACCATCCTGGGGCATCCACCAGCTGATATTCACCGGTGTAAGGGTGTCGATATAGCTGCCAATCGCGGGGTTTGTGCTCACGGGTGTGTAGCCCACCGGGCCCAGATTGTCGATGATGATCTGGCGAGATCGCGTCATCTCATTGCCGGCAGCATCGCTGACTCGCACTAGAATCGGATGGCTCACATAGTCCTCAGGTATACTGACCTCCCAGTCGACACTCCAGTTTCCACTGGGTCCGATAATCTGCTTTGTCCAGGAAAAACCTCCATCCCTGCTGGTCTCGAGGGATTCGATGCCGCTACCCGCTCCATCACTCGCCGTCCCCGACAAAGTGAAACTCTGATAGACGGTGCTTCCCTCATCTGGCGTATCGATACTAAGGATGGGGACGACCTGATCGATCAGAACCGAAATCTCTTCACTCCCTGTTGCTGGCTCACCTGTTGTTGGATCGGAAAATGCCTCGGCTTTGATGGTGTGACTACCGTCGCCGGGCAATATGAGCTCTGCCGACCATGCTGTGAGTGTGGCGCCAGGTTCTGCCAACAACGCCGTCCCCGCAGCCTGACCATTTACAGAGATAGTGACGTTTGACTCGGTCGAAGGCGCTGCGAACCTGACATAGCCGCTAACTGTAACGATATCTGAGTTAATCGCCTGACCCTGTGCAGGCCGGCTAATGGTGAGCACATCTTCGGAGGGCGAACTTGTTATAGTGCTGGAACTGCTCTGGCCGATGTTGCCCGCCCGATCGACGGCATAGGCGATGATCGTATAGTCTCCAATGTCAAGTTCAGTAACAGCCTGGAAGCGCCGGGGCAAACCACTGATTTCAGCCCAACCATCTGAAGCCCATTCGCCCCTGATCACTTCACCATTCACTTCAAAATAGATCGAAGAGATATTGAAAATCTCTGCGGAACCGGTGGACACATAATCACTGACTTCGGCCTCCAGCGGATAAGCTGCAGCTCCGCCAGGATCATCTCCTGCAGGCGATAGCAGATTCACAACGGGAAGGGCGCTATCGGCAATGAAAGTGCCATTGTACCGGCCTGATTCCTGGTTTCCGGCCACATCTGTACCTCTTGTATAGATGCGATAAAGACCATCTTCTGGCCCAGGGTTGACATCTGCGTTCCAGTATGAACCAGTCTCTCCTACGGTTGTCAATGTTGCGTCAGACCAGGAAGAGGGTATCGATTCGTCAATAGCTACGCCTTCACTGATTACGTGGCTGATACCGATTTGAGCAGAGGCGACGCCGGAATTTCCTTGTGCGGCGCTAATCCCAAGTTCGCCCAACAACAGGGTTAGGGGAACGGCTACCAGCTCCGAATAGCCCATATCGGCTCTGCTCCCTCCCCCTATTGGTACCGGCGCCAGCTCATCGGCAACATCTAATGCGGGTGAGCCGAGCTGTAAGTGATAGTCACCCTGCCCGGGATTGACAAACAGAGGATCCTGATTGAGGATGTCATTGGGTCTCTGGCCGAGAAATGCGTAGGGATTTTGAGAGAAGTTAGCAGTGTTGTCGTAGAACAGGTTGTAGTCGTTGAACAGGGTTCCACCGTTTAGGGAGGACAGACCGGCATCATTACCTGCCAGGATGTTGTCCCGCACGGTCGACCAGGTTCCTGTACCTTCAGTCGACACGCCTGCTGCGCTGTTATCGACGATCGTATTGAATATAACCGTGCCACTTGCACCGCTATCGACGCGTATGCCGTCGGCGTTTCCGGTGAGGATATTACGCGTAATCGTCACGTAACTGGATGCATTCAGCGCAACAACGCCGGCGTCCCCATCTAACGTTCCAGAGCCAGTTATGGTCATTCCTGAGACCATCACTCTTGTAGCACCGCCAATGCTCACAACGCTGCCACTTCCGGCGCCAATTAGGGTCACTTCATCAGCACCCACGCCCAGCAAATAGGTATAACTAGGCAGACTGATGTTTTCGTTATAGGCGCCTGCTGCTACACCGATGGTGTAGGTCACAGGAGCGCCCGAGCCCAGGGCGGCAGCCATGGTCGTCGAGGCAGCATCGATGCTTGTCTGAATCGTATCAAAGGCATTTACCTGCCAGTCAAGGCCACTGTTCTCACAAGATTCGCAGAAATCATCGTCTACATAAAAGGCTGCCTGGGCATATTGCCAGGCGCCGATATCAATGCGTGCACCGGAACCTGGCAAGGTTTGATCGCTAGGATCTCCTTTTGCTCTGGCCGCCGAATCCGCCCGCAACTGGTAGTTGTGAATCGAAGGATCAACGAAGCGCGGTTCATCGAATAATTCACCTGATGTGGACGAGGCGATGTTAGAACCATCGCTGACGAGATCTATGCCATTCCGCCAGTAGAGATTGTAAGTATGTAACTGAGTTGTAGCGCAGCTAGCCAAATCGAGGCCGGCATTTTCCTGATAGGCAATGATCGTGTTGCGAATGTCGATGGAACCGCAGTCCGAGGCAACGATTCCATCCTCATTGTTGACAACGGTGTTATTGACCATTTCGATCTGCGATTCTGCACCATTGACACTCACGCCAGTCACCGCGTTTCGTACGATTGCGCGCTCCAGCGAAGCATGGCCTGCGCCATCTTCGATGCGGAAACCCACCGCCGTATCTGAACCATCCAGGCTAAGATGAGCCAATCGAATGCCGTTGGTTCCTTCAGCGCTGACAAGTGCACCCTGGTAAGCGCTCGAAGGGGGTTGGATGATGGTTGTCTCGCCACCTGCGCCTACGACATCCACACCACTGACCAGAGAGAAGTTCTCTCTGTAAATGCCAGGGCGTACTTGAATCAACTCGGCGCCGCTGTAAATGGCCTCTTGGATCGAATCGAAGGCATCTACTCTCCAGGTGAAGTCATCATTTTCACATGCCGAACAGTAGTCAGTAGATACATAGGACCTGGCCAGATAGCTGTGATAGCCGGCTGAAAGCGCTGTACCCGCCCCCACTCTGTATACACCATCGCTCGGATCCCGGAACTGGGCATCCGCAAATGCAATCGGTGTGGAATCAGGCGTGGGTGACCAGCTATCTCCCCCCACCCACATCGAATCTGTCGTTTGGTAGTAATAGTCGTATAGATTGTCGTTTAGATTCAGCCACTGAGGTGAACTCGTTCCTACAGGTGCTACCAGAGCGACACTATCCAGATCCAGTTTCACAGCATTGATGCCGACGGGGCTGTAATCCCAAAAGAAGCGATTGCCGTTCGTGCTACTACCTGAGTGAACGTATAGCGCGGTATCCTGCCGGGTTAAGCCTGCATCAGGACCGATGGGCTTTAATGTATTTGACAATTGTGTCCATTTCTTGCGAGCGATGCTGTAGCTCAGCATCGTCTTGCTGTCGCCCCCAGCGACAGCATAGATGGTATCCAGTCCATCCCATTGGATGTCGGCTCCATATCTCATTGGTGTCGGCGGGTTAGGCAAAAACGACCACTTGCCTCTTTGTACATTATATTTGTAGAATTCATTGTAGGCGATATCACCTTCACCGGTGCTCACATAGACGGCGCCATCAGCGTAGGTGATGGCAGCGCCATTGCCAAGCTCGAACCGATCAGGCGTTGTACCGATCTGCGTCCATACATCGGTGGCAATGTCATATTCATAAAACTGATTTTGCAGGACGAGCGCGTAGATCGTGCCCTCGCCATCGAATACCATTTCAGGACCGTAGGTGTCTTGGGATTTATAGTCTGGGAAGTTTGATAGTGTTGTCCACTTATTCGTGTGGTCATTGAAAAGGGAAAACGTATAGGTAGCGTATTTCCCACTGCTTACTGCATACACATAGATGGCGCCACCTCCCCCTTCGCTTAGATTGAAATCATAGGTCAAGCTCTTGTCAAAGGGTGACTTTTCGCGCTGAGACCAGGAATCTGAGAAGGTATGGTAGCGATACATGTACAGAGAGTCCCCTAGTTGATAGATGTAGTCGTCTGTAGCTGCCAAACCTCCAAGCGCCTGATCTGACCCGCTCATGTTTGCCAGCGTAGACCAGGCTGGCGTAAGCGAAGGGTCTGGTGTCGTCGTGTCAACAAATATAATTTCATCAGCTGCAGTCGTACCGACAAGTGTGCTGTCTATCACTTCCAGGGCGCTACTGCGATCAGTATAGATCGGATAGGTTACGTCATAGGCGACGGATCCCTGCAACTCGTTCTTACGGGAACGGTCCTGAAACCAATCGCCAGTGCGGGCATCGACAAGGCTGATACCTTTCGTCGCGTTTCGTAAGGTCAGGTTTTCGAGGCTGATAGCATTGGCCTGATTGATCTGAACGACATAATCGCCGCCCCCGCCATCTACGATCACTGCGTCAGGATCTACACCTTGAATTGTGAGATCGCTGTTCGTGATCTCGAATGCCTGGTAGAGGCCGGGCATAATCACTACCTGACCCTTGGCAAGCGTGTTCGTGACAGCAGTTGCGATATCATCAAAAGCATCTACCCCCCAGCTACGTCCATCATTCTCACACAGAGAACAGTAGTCGTCGTCGACGTACGTGGTCGATACCTTAGCGCCGACCTCAGCAAGCAGCAAGCTCGGGTCAGAACGATGCCGGGGTGCAGCGCCGACGGGAAGGGCAGAAGCCCCCAGGTGAGGCATACGGCCAAAGGGAGTCTGTGAAGCGGTCGTTATGCCGCTGCCAACGCCCGTGGGTAAAACCAGCAAATCGGCGGAGAGATCGCCATTGATGTCAGCCCCTGTTGCATACGGCGCCGAGGCCGCGGATTCGATTCCTTCTATCGTGGCCGCGATCGGAGGTATGGCCGCGAGAGAATCAGCGCCGTAGATGAGATAAGCATCACCAGAAGCCGTACCCAACAGCAGGTCGGCAAAGCCATCGGCATTGATATCCCCAGGTGCGGTCAGGACACCCGATGCCGGTGGGCTATAACTGAGGGTGCGATCACCACCATTATTGTGTCCCCAACCAGCATCGGCACGCCCAAATACAAGGCGAGGTGCATCACCACTGCTATATAAGAAATCGGCGTAACTATCGAGGTTGACATCGCCCAACGCCAAAATCTGCGCTCCAACCATGCTGTCACCTACGAAGCTGGCGATAGCATCATTTAGTGGATCCAGGGACTGCTGTGGAAATGAAAAAGAGGCGGTGCGATAACTGGTTGAACCCCTGAAGAGATAGACTCTGGATTGCGCCCCATAACTACCGGCGGGATCGCTTGTCACGAAGTCGGCCAGTCCGTCGCCATCGACATCACCAATGCCGGTGGCCACCGCCCCTCCCAGGCTATCAAAGGGCAAGACGGCAGCAGCCTGTGTGCGTATATCCACCATCTGCGGCGTGTAGCGAGAGCGACCCATCACAAGGTACAGTTTGTTAGCATCCGCGATCAAGAGGTCAGCATAGCCATCGTTATTAACATCACCCGCCGATGCCACCCCTAGCCCGCTCTTCCCTTCCATACTGCTCATCGTAACACCAAAAGCGGACTGGCCAGACTGGGCGAGGAGACTGAGGTCCCAGCCCTCGCCGATTGTGTCGGTACGACCGTATAAGAGGTAAGCCTGGTCGTTCAGCGGATCACCAACGAGCAGATCGCTAAGACCATCTCCATTGACATCGCCTGCAAGCGCCAGAATTTCGCCCAGGTTGCTCCCCCCACTGGCTATCACACTGCTAGGTGACGAAGAAAGTGCATAACTCTGTGGTGGTACTGGCCAGTCGCCTGCGGCTCCATAGATGATGACGATTTGCCCATCGCCCGAATTATCCTTGGGAAGACCCACGGCGGCATCAGCCAAGCCATCTGCATTGAAATCTCCGATCCAGGCGGCGTTAGCATCCTGTAGATCGCCTACCCTATCAGCCTGGATCCAGATGGTGGCGTCACTCAGGCTATCAATCGCTCCCTCGAGCAACTGGGGACGGGGAGGCAAGGGGACGTTGCCGGTATCGTCAATGTATCCTCGCAGTGTGGAAGTGGTATTACCCTGAAGCTGTGATGTGTAATTGCTGACCGAACTGAGCGGCGGCAATAAGTCCAGGATGACATCGATAATTTCGGCGTCCCCGATTTGTCCGACAGCATCGATAGCGCGCACCGACAGGGTATGCGAGCCACTGGCGCCCGCATTCACAAGCCAGTTATGAGTCCACGGGCTCGTATCCACCGGGTCTCTACGAGGATTCCATATCGCTTCCCAGGGACCGGCATCGACGGAAAGCTGTATGACCTGTAGCCCGGCCACATCGGCGACCTCAGAAAGTAGATCCGTGGCGTTGCCTTGAAGTGAAATCGTGGCGCCCCCCTGGCTGTTTAGCGTTATCCCACTTAGAATGTCACCGTCAGCAATGTTTGTAAAAGAGGCTGCGGGCGCTGTGTTGTCAATCGTAACACTTCGGGTCGTCGCTACGGACTCGACGTTGCCCGCAATATCGCTGGCCCTTGCCGACAAGGTATAGATACCATCCGTGGGCAGAGTCCAGGTCCAGGACCATGTGTCAGCACCGGCTGCGGTCTGCCAGGCGCCACCATCTACAGCCACCTCGACCGATTGAACCCACGTCGTCGCGTCATATGCCGTACCGCCTATGACATAGCTTATGCCGCTGATTACCTCACCCTCAACCGGCATTACAAAGACAGACTGCGGTTCATCTACGTCGACCACGATGTTCTTGCTAATCTTCACCTGCTGGGCAGAATGATCAGTGGGGTCGATGTATGGGAGTGACAGGCTCTGCTGAATCGTGCCGCTACTAATATCCGTCGCAGTGCTCGCCTGAAGTTGTACAGAGACCTCTTCACCAGAATACAGTGGGCTCTGACTCAAATCCCAATAAGTGCAGTCCTCATTGCCAACACTGCCACTCGTTGCCGCCGGCAGTGTATAACCACTATTGCTGGACTCAGCAATTACTGTTACTGAATCGAATGCGCCACTCAGAGCACATAGGGAAAGGGTTGTCGTAAGAGGTTGCGAGAGGACATTGTTGAGACTGAACTCCTGATCCAGCAGTTCTCCCGGTCCCAAAACCACGAGAGTCGAAACACCGAAATTGAATACCGGTTGAGAAATCGTCAGCGACAGTCTTGGCGCCGTATTGGGGGCAAATGGGCTGGTCCCAGCGGTTTTTTCCTGTATATCAGTCATGCTGTCGTTGTCGTAATCAGCTTCCAGGGGATTGGAACACACATAGTATTCGAATCCATCCCCACTGCCCAGTGCAGAAACAATCCAGCCTCCAGCTCTAGAACCATCCAAGGACCGGTAGCAGGCTTCTTCTCCATCTTTCAAGCCATCGCCGTCGGTATCAGGCACACCAGCGCTGGTGCCAAGCAGCAACTCTTGTCGATCACTCAAACCATCGTCGTCGGAATCATAGTCCAACGGATCGCTGCCGGATAGGCGATTGTTGCGATTGAGATATTCGTAATTGTCAGAAAGCCGATCGCCGTCGCTATCCCAAATGGTTGGGGATGTGCCCAGACCTGACTCCTGGTCGTCAGGAAGGGAATCTCCATCATAGTCGTGGTTATCGATTTCCTGCCAGTCCCAGAGATCCCCAAGTGTAACGGGCAGGATATCGACGTAGACCGTGTTGGTAGCGTCATTCCAGGCGGTTGTATCCGACTCTCGGGGTTCAGCACCGCTGGTAGTTTTGGCTTTGCAGCGGCTGTATACTGAGTTGACGCCGAAGCAGGATTGGTAACGTAGCGAATAATTGAGCACGGTCGTGAGCCTTATGCCCAGATCGCGTACCGCCTCCTCGGGGGTGATGGTGATCGAGACACTGCTTTTGCAGGTACGTTCCTGATTAGAAGCATCATTGGTACAGCCATCCGGCCTGTATGTAGGCGTATCCGCTGTTACGGAACCGGTTGATCCGTCATATTTCCATTCAGCATAGGCTGAACTGCTCTTGACGTCATCGAATTTGCCATCCCTGCTTTTTCTCCAATTCCATTTTTTCTTTCCCGGCCCTTTGACAATCGTGGCCCTATAATCTGTGGCGAGCGACAGGGAATTGCCCAGAACAATGCCCTTGTTCTCGTCTCCCAACGTCATACTAAGCGCCCCGCTGGTCACGGGATTGGTACTTGCGAGTTGGGAATACATGGAGAAATTCGAGATGGCGCCGGAGATGGACTTGGCGAGATTCGAGAATACACTCTGCAAGTTAATTTTTACGCCGATTGCATTCGAGACTGAATCTAGCGTTGAAAATCCGAGGATGGCGCCCAACAGGCCACCACCGAACGCGAAGTCTGCAATCGTCAGCACGAGAAGGAGCACCAGGGCGATGGAGGTGGCAATTGCCTCAGCACGTTCGACGTCTTGCTGAAGATTGGATGTATCTTTCGAGCCGTTGTTGTATTGTGACCAGATTGACATCACCGACATGATGACGCCGATAGTAGAAGTCCTGTAAGCCTGGTCAGCCATTTGTTGAAGCGAACTACCTTTTTCGATGGTACCGGTACTGGCGTCTATTGCACGTTCCAATTTCTTGGCAGATGCACCCTCACCCCAATAAGGTGTCACCGCGTAGACCTCAGGTGATGTATAAGAGAGCGCCTGCATGACCACGACCAGAAATGTATCTAAACCATCGATAGACTCTGTCACAAACGATTCCTGCCAGGTGCGCCAGCCCTCGAGTTCGCCATAGGTTGCCTTGAGGCCATTTAGCGAATCAAGTTTATAGGCTGTCTGAACAAATCCTGGTAGGGAATTCTGCGAGGGTTGGCTGAGCCAGTCGAACACTGCCTGGTCATCTGCCTGTTGCCCAACCAATGTAACACCATCTTTTTCGATATAGTTGCTCAATGCACCATAGTAGCTTAAATACAGATAGCGAAAATCGCGCCAGGACGCGGCACCGGCCTGTGCCGGATAACGGTTGTCTAAATCAGACAGGGCATCTGCCATACTCAGCGCTGACCAGCTTCCCCCAGACCACTCGTACTGGGAAATCTGCACCTGACGCAATTTGGCTAGCGAGTTTCCCGCGAGATCAATGCTCACAGTATTCCCGTTTACGGCAACACTGCCCTCTTGTTCCAGGCTCAGGGTGCCGATGATTCCCTCATAGGCCAGGGCCAGTATCGGTTTACGAGATGTGGCATAGTTGCCATCCAACAGGGATACCGTATCGGTCATCGTCGTCGCAGCCAGAGCTTGATCTTGATGGGCGAACGTGTTGTACTTGACTGCCAGGTCAGATTCTACACCCCAGCGTTCCACCTGAGCGGTGGCCGCATTTGTAAAGCGATCGACGATCGTGGGCAGGTCAGGTTGCAAGTTATAGAGATAAGAGACATTGAGACCGGCTATGAAATTATACATCTCGCGGCCTTCATCGGGCGTCGAATCATCCGCCACCGTTTCTGGAGCATTCGGGGCGCCAAAAACCGCTACTTCGATGTCTTGTGTTTCGACGATATTCATGCCCACGATGCGGAATGATGGCTCGTAATAAGCGGTTGCTACTACATCTTCGCTTGAGATCGATGTCTGTTTTACAAATTTATAGGAACCGGTGTTTTTTCTTTTTCGCACCCATGTTACCGTCTGCGAGTCAGATGTAACTATCCCCAACCAGCCGACCTTGATATCGTTCATCTCCAACCCAGTCACTGATTCGCCATCGGTGAACGCCACACGCGTCTTAAAAGCATCTATTGCACCCTGCGCGCCCGTTGGTGCTAAAGGGGCAAGGACTCGATAGGGATTTCCAGGCGTATCGGGATCGACGACAATGAGGCCATATTGCGAAGTTAGACTCGGTCTGGTGGGTGTCTCGAACTCAAGCATGGGCACGAGGGTGATATCTTCGTCCGAGTTATCGTAATCCCTGATCTGGCCCTTATCATCATACGGCCAATCCAGCGGCGTGGTGAAGTATCGTAAATGCGCAGCATCAGAGGGTTGCACCATTAAATCGACATAGACATAGGTATTCTTGTGCTGATTGTTACCGGGTTTACTGGCAGAGAGATTGAAACTCGACTTGTATGGCAGAACGGCATATGGTGAGATATCCAGATCGTCAATCACGCCATCGCCGTCGTTGTCATCATCCCAAGCATTGGCAACACCATCGGCATCGACATCGAGTGTAGACGGACTGCTGGTGGCCCATGATGGGCTCCACTCGGCAAAATCATCCATGCCATCTAAATTGGAGTCCCGCATCAGAGGATTTGTTGTCCAGGTCTGGGCGCCCACTGTAAAACCTTTGAGTTCATCACTATCGCTGATTGAATCAGAGTCAGTGTCGGCGTCGCGGTAGCTCGTGCCCAGACAATTCTCTGTGAGATTACTGATGCCATCTGCATCGTAGTCCTCATCAGGAGCGATGCCATCAGGTAGGACTGCACAGTCTGTGACGTCGGTCGATGCGGATGCCTGCGTGACATCTGTTCTGCCGACCGGCTCCTGATCTGTCTGCATTAGACCGAGCTGCGTTAAGGCTTCTGGCAGTGTCAGCCCCACGCTCATTCGCTGCCTGGAAAGGCCGGCCGCTCCAACCTGTAAGGGAAAAGCGGTAACCAAGCTGAGAATGGTCACCATGACCACTGTTGCACGGACGCGACGTTTTGTTCCCGAGCGAATGCTGAAAAGGACGATGGCTAAGATCAAGATGGCAGCTAAGACGAAGCTAGCGGTTACACCATCGCCCGCAGACAGGTTGAGTATCGCTCCTGTTGTTTCTCGAGGTTCCGAGAGCAAGTGATCGGCATCAGGAGCACCGAGAATCGGCTCAGGCAATGTCACAATCGCCTCACCGAAATCGTGATAATCAAGCTGCATCTCCAGCCTGGCATCATAGTCACTCGTCACTTCTGGCAAGAGAAGTGTGAGATACATTCTGTGCGGCAGGCCATCAGCCCCAATCCATACTTCTCCCGACCCCGTTTGCTGCCAGAAGCCAGGATCTGGTTGTAGAATAACATCTTTCCCCAAGCTCTGGCTCACCAACTCCTGTGTACGGTCACGCATTAACTCAGCGTACCTTTCACTATCCAGCTCGAAACTGAAGCGCCTGACCAACCCGCCGGCAGTGTCCTTACTGGGAAGTTTCTTTACCTTCTCTATGGCATCCAGCAGGGTAAACGAATCCGTGGCCGGTACCGCCAACCCTAAGGGATCTTGAACGCGCAGCCATTCGCTATCACTGCCAATATAGGTTTCGCTACCCTCAAGGATTAACTCGACCTGTGTCAGATTACTCGGGTCATCCGTGGTAAATTCCCAAAGCAGCCTGGCATGATCTGGTGACGAAATCTCACCATTAAGGTACATAGTGAGCGAAGCGCCTTGCCGGCCGATCATATGAGGTGCTGGTCTCGGGATGAGTTCTTGTGCAACTGTAGCACTCAGCCGGTAACGACCCTGCTCTCGAACCAAGGTAAGCGCTCTGTCTATTTCCGCTGCAAATGTCGAATCATCAGCTCTGAGAACGGAGCCAGGCACTATATAGACGATGGCCGATATTACAATGGCGGCTGTGATCAGAAGGATCCGTATCAAACGATCCCTCACAACATGAGCTTCTATGTGCGAAAGCATATATGAGTGTCCCTGAGAGCAACCGAAAAATGAACCGATTGCACGATGAATCGACGAGTAACCTGGTGATATTAGCGATCCAGGGAGCTTGCTGCGATAGACTCTAGCCCTGTCGTGTTCCAACCGAAGTCATCAAATCTGAGTCATAACAGCGACAGCTGAAAAGTCGTCATGGACGAGGATGATGAGGAATATAACGACAGGCAGTGACCGCGGCAAACAGGTAGTCGAGAAGTCGAAAAACCAACGCACTGTACGGCTCGACAATGATCACTTTTAGTCGTACAACCCTAATTGGCTTATGGCTAAAGTTGTTCCTCATCACTCCGCCACAAAAACTGCCAGCGTATCGGAGGATGCCCGCCTATTCTCACTCTCAGAAGGCAATATACCCGTATTTCAACGATCATGCAAGTTGAGAACAAGTGAAGTATATCCAGAAATGTCTGGGACTGTACTTCGGAATTGTTGGCATGCATGATTGGGCAGAAGAGATAGGATGACAGTCCAGGCTCAGTGCTCGGGCGCTGGTTATATCCTCACTGGCCGGCGCCGCTAAAGCTCTGCATCGCAATTCAGCAGCAATCGGTTTCCATAATTTAGCTGCGGCCGGATCTTCAGGGGGGCGATTATCAGCTGCTCCTCGCAGTCTCGTGCTGGCTACTTCGCTCATCCGTGCTGATTTGGGTGCTCGCTGTGGTGGATTTGCGGGCATTATGCTGCTATGCTCCCGACTTCCTATCTCCAAACAACATAGCAAACGCCCCAAGCTCACAAACTTTGATCGCATCAAACTTCTGTTACTGGGGCGTTGGTCATCGTTTCGGCCATTGGCCCCAGTTTGCTCTCGCTGGATTGCCAAATCCAAGCCGAGCAGGGTGGCCCAAACGATGACCATGGCCTCTACAACCCTGCTCGGCCACATCAAAGCTTGTATCAATGCATTCCGGTGCAACCACCCGATCAACCCAAAGCAGGAAAGGTGGTTGCCCTCCCTGTTCTGGCTGGTTTACACCACGACTATCGCCGTGCAGCCTGACCGTTCAGCTGGCGGATGACCGAAGTAGGCAGCACGAGGCTACGCCATCCGGTACTACTTCTAAATGTAGTTCTTGGAATACTTACCGCGACCGTTGTGTCGTCTGCTGTGCATCCGTCCAGCGTTTTATCGTCGAATTCCTCTGATAGTAAGACCGTCACGCTGCCAGGATTCTCTCGATCTGCTGTAGTTCTCCACCATCAAATTGCAGATTTTTTAAGGCTGACACCGCCTCCTCAATCTGGCTAACCCGGCTGGCGCCAATGAGGGCGGAGGTCATGGTGTTGTGCCGAAGTGTCCAGGCGATAGCCATCTGCGCCATCGATTGGCCGCGGGCCTGGGCCAGTTGATTGAGCTTACGAACTTTTTCGATGCGATCCTGATTGATGCTGTCACCCCAATGGAAAGCGCCATCGTATTTGGCGGCACGCGACTCTTCGGGTATGTCTTTCAGATATTTATCGGTAAGGATGCCCTGGCACAAAGGCGAAAAGCCGATACAGCCGATGCCCTCTTGTTCCAACACATCTAGCAAACCATCCTCGATCCAGCGGTCGAACATGTTGTAGCGGGGCTGGTGGATGAGGCAGGGCGTGCCCAGGTCGCGCAGGATCGCAGCCGCCTGGCGAGTTTGTTCGGGATCGTAGGTGGAAATGCCGGCATATAAAGCCCTGCCGCTGCGCACGATGTAATCTAGCGCACCCATTGTCTCTTCCAGAGGCGTATTTGGGTCGGGGCGGTGGCTGTAAAAGATATCAAGGTAGTCCAGACCCATGCGTTTCAGGCTCTGATCACAACTTGCCACCAGATACTTCCGAGATCCCCACTCCCCATAAGGTCCCGGCCACATGTAATAGCCTGCCTTCGAGGAGATGACGAGTTCATCCCGGTATGGTTTCAGATCTTCAGCCAGGACGCGGCCAAAGTTCTCTTCTGCGGAGCCGGGCGGTGGGCCGTAATTGTTGGCGAGATCGAAATGGGTGATGCCCAGATCGAAGGCGCGGCGAATCATCTCCCGCCCATTCTCCAACGTATCCACCCCACCAAAATTGTACCAGAGACCCAAGGTGATGGCGGGTAGCTTCAGGCCGCTGTGTCCACTGCGTCGGTATACCATGTTTTCATAACGGGATTCGGCAGGCATGTAATTCATTGCATTCTCCATGTCCATTAGCGTGCACGATGTAAGTAAAAGAGGCGAGGTTCATTCTGAGTACTTGTCCCCTTTACAATTATGGCGTTTCCACGAACCGAATGGAATTCGTCGTTGAAACTACGAAGGCCCTGTAGGGCCCGGCCCTTATGGAAGTTCAGAAAATAGACCGGTAATACCACAAGTCGTCTTGCGAGCCTCACACCGGGATAAAGTCCCGGTGCT
>JAAENL010000538.1 GCA_024224435.1 Halieaceae bacterium | reverse complement strand
GCTTCGGTGCGAATGCGCTCGACTCCCAACAGCAAGGTCACACTCAGCGCAATCGAGGCGATGGTCAGACCTGCTGTCAATTTGCGATTGCCAAGGCTTTTTATGGCCAAAATGAAATGCGACATTACATCGCCTCCTTCACGATTTGTATTCTGGGCCGCCGGGCGTGATTGATTTGGGTTAGCGAGACGGTACGATCGAACATGGTGGCCAGCGAATTGTCGTGGCTGACGAAGACCAGGGTGGTGGTCTCTTTGGCGCATTCATCGAACAGCAGGCAAATGAAGGCTTCGCGGTGATGGGCATCCAGGGAAGACGTGGGCTCGTCGGCAATCAAAATCTCGGGAGCGCCGATTAGGGCCCGGGCTGCTGCTACCCGCTGTTGCTGGCCCACGCTGAGTTCGGTTACCGGCCTTTTAAGCAAATCTGGATCGGCCATATTCAGATGCGCCATCAGCCTTACGGCTTCAGCACCCACAGAGGCGGAACGTCGCAGAGCCCTTTTTCTGCGTCGTTTGGAAAACCGGCAAGGCAACGTCACATTCTCGATTAAGGACAGGTAGGGAACTAGGTTGAACATCTGGAAAATGAACCCGATGTGATCGGCGCGAAAGCGATCTCGTTGAGCGCCGCTCAAAGCGTCCACGCGTTGGCCCAGAACCGATACCGCTCCCTTCTGCGCAGTCATCACGCCGGCCAGCAGGCTGAGCAGGGTACTCTTTCCGCTGCCGCTGGGCCCCTCGATAAACACCCGTTCCTCTCTGGCGATCTGGAGAGCCATGATATCGAGAATCGGGTCGGCCGCTGTGTCCCAGCCAAACTGCAGATCAGAAACGTCGACGGCCAACGCAGCTCTTTCATGAATCGGAGCAATCCTTTCATGACCTGTCTCCGGTGTAATTAAAAAAGGGGTTGATGGGTTCATAGGATAATCCTTTGCCCTTAAACGGATGTCGGACTCCATTGGCGTCTCATCCGTCCAATTCATCTTTCATCCAGGTTCTCCACCGACAGCAGCGGCAGGTGCATTTCATAGAGGGTGTTTAAAACGCCGGACAGCGCGGCCTGGTCGGGTAAGTGTCCTTCTAAAATGGTCACAGCCGCTTGATCGTCGGAAGCATCCTCAGTCACCAT
>JAAENL010000537.1 GCA_024224435.1 Halieaceae bacterium | reverse complement strand
TACCGCATCGCACCCTTTTATGGGATGTACCCCCTGCCCTCCGTTGCTCACTACCCATGTCGGCAGCCATGCCGTACGTGCTATTATATTGCATATCGGCCCTTGTGCCCATGGTGATGACGTGCACTCTTCTGTTTTCACACTGTGTGTAATTTGTACTATTCCTACTATTTTTCCTTTTATATATTGTGACTGCTGTGAGCCCCATTCTGGGATCAACATTCCGGGTAGTGTTCGTTTAACCATTTCATTATGGATTACCTGTATTTGACCCCTGTATTTACAACCCTGTATTTACACTGTATTTACATGTATTTACAGCGCCCAATTCTCAGATACATGTAATCCGTATTCTGGGCCCTCCCCCGAAACCGCCGGACCCCCCCCCTGGGGACCCACAGAAGGAGTGGTGCTTCGCTGTATCGCTGATGCTTCGGGCGTTTTCATGCTCGCTGTGAAGACCCTGGATTTTTTTGAGGGTGGTTCCTGAATCCTTGGAATGTTTCCTTTCCAATGGTGTAGTGGTCACCTTCTAACTCTTTCGGGGTCGTCCGGCCCCCTTGCGTGCGCCGGCCCGCTCGTCCACACCCGCGACCAGGGCCTCGCCGCTCGTGCGACCGCGGCGCCGCGGCTCGCCCCCCCCTGTCTCAGTTGCCTCTGGTGGCATCACAGGCTCAGTACCAGGTCCCACCTCACTCCCAGGCACCACTCGCGACTTCGGCACGAGCAATGACTCTCTCCATGCCTTCTGCTTCTGCATCAGCTCCTTCATCGTCGTCCACACCATGCCATCACCATCTTCGATGATGGGATCTTGGTTTGCATCGACCTCGTCGATGTCATCGGCCATATCATCGGCCTCCTGCACTGGGACGGCGCTGCCTCGACTGAAAAGCGCTGACCAAACAGCGGCGGCAGCGGTGGCGGCGGAGCGGCGCGGGCGCTCCATGATCTGGGAAGCCGCTCGAAACCGCCCGAAACCGCCGAACGATTAGAGTGTGGTG
>JAAENL010000536.1 GCA_024224435.1 Halieaceae bacterium | reverse complement strand
TGGCGCTATGAACGGCGAATAGGGGTCAATGTGTATGAGTTATTTTTTCTTGAGTCCTATGCGGGCGAACTGAGGACGCTGCTCATCTTCATGGCATTGATTTGTACTGGTGGACATCCCCAGCAATCTGGCACAGTGGGCGTTTTGGGCCTAACGTTGCGCCCGATACCTGCCGCCGAAATCGGCGGCGCCAGTAACCAGGGGGTAGCAATAATGAGGTCATGCCAAAGTACAGAGTGTTTTCAAACAAAACAGTCTAACACTCATCCAGATTATCCAAACAGATCGACATGACTGCCGGTTCTCGCAAACTGCAATTCCTCAGCTTCAATGCGGTAGATGAGTAGCCAGTCTGGGCGGATATGGCACTCACGAAATCCTTGCCAGTTTCCCGTCAAGGTATGATCTCGGTATTTATCGGCTAGCGGCTCCTGGGCGACAAGTGTTTCAATCACAACTTTTAACCGAGACAAAACCTTGCCTTGGCGTTGCAACCGCTTAACATCTCTCCGAAATCTCGTGGATTGTCGAATAATGAGCGTCACTGCTTAGTTTTCCCAATTGGCAAATAACTCGTCGGTAGACTGGAACGCCTGCCCGCCCCCCACTTCCAACTCCACCATGGCTGCCAGGGTCTTAGCGTTAGGGCTCTTGACAGTGGGTTGAAATGGAAGGCCGCCACTGTTTACAACTTGTTTCAAAAAAATCCGAATGGCTTCTGCCGTGGTCATGCCCATATCGGCAAAAATCGCTTCAGCCTCTTGTTTGAGTTCCTGGCTGATGCGCGCCTGGATGGCAACGTTAGGCATAAAACACCTCTCAAGAATGCGAAAAGTAGAATCTTGGCTGCATTATACATTCAAACGCATGCAAATTGCAACTCATATGTTCCGCCTGGAACTGCGTCCCCATGTATCCACTTATGTCTGTTTAACCTCGAGCAGCAAACCCGGTATGCACGATCTTGAAAAATCGGCGAGACGATTGACTGTAATGTTGCCGCTCTCTGTTTCCTTATGCACAACCCCTGTTTCTGTTACAGGCTGCACCCCGACGGCGGACTGATACGGCCAGATTATTATTGAACGCTCCGAACCCTTTGTCCGCAATAATTTATTGGACAAAGGATCTTCGTAGTTGTCAGTTGACCAAATTGCACGATACAGTTCAATGCATCGCCCAATCTATTACGGAAGGCGAGTTAAGATGACGACAGGGATAACACGCGTCGTTTGCTGCTGATACTCGGCAAATCCGGGATTCTTTGTGGCCATCCGTTCAAATAACTGCGTGCGTTCTGGTTCCTCGGCAGCCGTGGCTCGTACCTGAAACTGTTCGGCGCCAACTTCCACACCGGCCTCAGGATTAGCAATGAGGTTGTAATACCAGTCGGGGTTGCTCGGCGCGCCCGCTTTCGAGGCAATGACTACGAGGCAGTCGCCATCAGTCATATAGGCCATGGGATTAGTGCGGGGCAACCCGCTTTTAGCTCCGGTCGAATTGAGAAGAAGCAAAGACATTCCAGCAAATTGGCCGCCGACCTTGCCATCATTCGCTCGAAACTCCTCGATAATCATTTTGTTCCAGTCGTTGAAATCGTTCATTTTATTTTTCTCCGAAGCTGTTATGTGGTTGATTCAAACACTCGCTGCACCCCATTTCAGCCTGCCATCGCGAAAAACATCGGGCTGAAATAGGGGATAAGCCAGATAAGCCATACCACAACGCTGAATCTGTGAAAGTTTTGCAGTGCTTTCTCATCATTCTTGAGCAAGACCACAAAAGCCCATACCGCATGGATGAGCATGAGAACAATGGCGATGACCCCAGTTATGCCGTGAACATCGAACGTCATCCCACCCACGAATTCGAACATCAACCCTGTACCCCAGGCATCGCAGATGAGCCCAAGCACAAAGAAAACCAAATGCCACCATTTAAGTCGACCCGAGATCCGTTCTCCCCAGACTCCAATGGAGTAAAACAGTAATGCTGCTGCCATAATGATGCTAGCGGTTGGATCCATTCTATACTCCCGGATATTTCAAGATAAACGAGCGCTATGTCAGTGCCTTCTATTTTAGCCCAACCCGTTGGGCTTGTGTAATCTTGACTACTCTCGCCATGTCACTCGTTTCTCACCACACACGCACTCGCATTTTGTAGGTAAGGAAGCGGCGGTTATAATGACGACATGCTCGATCTAGCCAAAGCACATCGCTCCATTCGATCCTTTACCCCGCAGGATATCGATGATTCCCTGCTCAATGACCTCCTGCTCGCCGGCCTCCGTAGTTCCAGTGCCGGCAATATGCAAACGTGGTCGGTGATCGTCACCAGAGATAAAGCGATCAAGCGACAGCTATACACGATACACGTGGAGCAGGCGATGGTCCTCGAAGCGCCTGTCGTGCTCACCTTTTGCGCTGACGTGTTTCGCATGCGGGAATGGCTCCGAGTCAACAACTCGAAACAGAGCTTTGACGATTTATTGGGCTTTTTAACGGGAGCAATAGATGCCGCAATCGCCGCGCAAACGATCTGTTTGGCAGCAGAGTCTGTGGGATTGGGTATCTGTTACGTGGGGACAACATGGTGGGCTGCAGACCAGATCATTGAACTGCTGGCGCTGCCGAGAGGGGTATTTCCGGTCACCGGCCTTGTGATCGGTTATCCGGCCGAAGATCCGGCGCTGCGCGATCGACTGCCGCTGGAAGTGATGGTACATCAGGAGAAATACCGGCGCTTATCCGATGAGGATATCCATGAGGCGCATGCTGAACGGGAACAGAAAGCGTGGGCGCGCTACAACGCCGTTGAATCGGTGCGGGAGAAGTTGGAACATCTGGGCATTACGCGTGTTGCTGACTATTACACCTCTGATTACAAATACTCAAAGGATCTTCATCACCGAGTCAGTAAAATGCTGATAGAAACGCTGCAAGAGCAAGGTTTGTGGCTCTGATCTGGTTGAGGAAGGCGGAGACTACGCACCCCCCCCTTTGTTGCCTAAACAACATGAACCGGTACCCCCCATTGACATAGAAGCAAATGGCGACTAGCAGGGCGAGATGATCGTAGGTTGGGATCGGTTGTCGTATCGGGTTAGTTCTGGCGGAAATAGGGTGCACAGAGTTCATTACCGCAGTGGATGACCGCCAATTCACCATCGGCGTTGGTGTAGGCGATGATGGGCAGGTCATCTACCCCAACCGTGGCTGCGATCTCTGTTTCGGTTACGGCGGGGTCCAGGAAGTAGATCGTGTCCAGCGTACCGTGGTTGGGGCCACTGAGAACGGCCAGGCCCGAGCCAATCTGCATAGGATCTAAGCCGAGAGTACCTTCTCCCCATGTTCGGTACAATCCTTGGCTGTTGAACACGACCAGATGGCTATTATCATCTCGGATTGTGATGTCGGTAGCAAAAATGAACGGGGGGGTTATCTCGATGTAGGTCTCTGTGAGATCAGAAATGAGCGTCGGCCCACAGAATACCTCTGAGTATGGTTTCTCCTCTGTGACGGGGGGCAGGTGCCAATCACAGTCTATGACCCGTACGGAGCCACGCAAGCCGAACGCTCCCCCTCCTGCTTGGTTAATAAAACTCACGCGGATATCGCCGTCATGCGAGGTTGTCAACTGTGGCGCCAAACAGTCGAGTTCTTCACCCACAAATCCTGGTCCACAGTCATAACCAGGATCAGAAGGCGCCTCGCTGCATTGGAGATCATCGCAACGAGCGATGTTCAATCCCCATGCATCAGAGCCATCACGATGATGCAGGTAGGCAATCACCGGCATGCCATCGGGCCCAACTGTGATGCTGGGCTCTCGGGCATTACTATCAACTAAGAACGGATCATACGTACTCAGGCAAAGTAGGTCGTGGCAATGCAATGCCCACAATTCCCCATCTGTATTGATGTAGGCAATGATAGGCAAACCATCAACACCAATCATAGTTGCTGCCTCGACCACAGACGGTCCGAGCGGCACCGCACTTAGGAATTGTGAGCAGGCGACATCCAGGCAATGGCGGATATGTAGCTCGCCACCGATCACAAACGTGAGATAGGGCATACCGTCAGGGGCTAGGCGAAGCGAGATGCGGCCATCAATCCCAGAGGCGGGGAGGACGGATACACTCGTATAATCGGTACAAGCCAAGTTTTCACAATGAGTGAACCATACCTCGTGAATCGAATCTGCAGCAAAGGCAATAACGGGGAAACCATCACTGCCGACCAGTATAGAGGGATGGGAGGCGGGAGATGGTAATCCGTGACTGCGATATGTTACCACGGTGTTGGTGTGTCCAGGCTCGGCCACGGCACCCGCCTGTAGTGCATGGACGGCATAGGGAGAAGGTGAAAGCAATTGGCGAGGAGAGAGTGTGTCGTAGGTAGGCGAGGCCAGTTGCTTGGCCGCTATTTCCAGGTAGCGGGAGGAGCCGTCGAAAACATGGCCGAAGGCAAGTTGGACGGTAAATAGACCATCAGTGACTGTCACGTTAGACTTGGTCCTCGTATCGCCGATCTGCGTGCCACCTGATGACTGGTCAAATAACGAGAATTGAAAATCGTAAACGCCGTTGGCAGGAACACCACTATCTTTCAGGCTTCCTTGGTAGCTAAAGCTTCTGTCGGTTACGGATTGCGAATTGGCGAGCAGGCGGTTTCCTTGGATCGCAGCAGCGGCACTGGTCAATAGTATGAGGGTCAAGACAATAATAAGCCAGGGTCTGATCAGGATTCGCTTTTTCATGGGGAAACCTCTGTATTTCATGTCAACTGCCGGGGATAAGAGCGAAATCGAATTCGCCGGTGCGGTTGGAGGGGCCGGATGTACCACAGCCAGTTTGAGCCAGCACCAGGAAGTAGTGATTATTGGCCGGGTCACCGATAGCGCCTGGCACATGATGGGGTGAGGTCACATCGTCAACCTCTTGGGTGGAACCACCGTCGCCAGCGCCAAAGTAGGGATCGCCGCTGCGCCAGACATCATAAAGGCCGCTGCCCGACCAACCGAGTTGAGCCGTCCCACCCCCGGCATCGTCGATAGCTACATCGGTCACTGACGCCGGCAGGAAGCATTGCCAGAAACCGCCGTTGAGCGTAAAAGTGCCGCCCGCCAAGCCCGCCGCGTCAGACTGGCCGGCCGTGCTCCCTAGCTCGAACGTGCCGCCAGTGAGTGCTGTGGTGCTGCCACCATCCACCGAGTACCAGGTCAGCTCGAAGGTGCCTCCATCCTGAGCAAACGCGCGCGCTCCCGTTACGAGAAACAGTACAGTAGCAAATGCCAGTAAACAGGTCCATTTCATGATTTCTCTCCTCTACTGCAACATGACCAGCATTTGAATTACGCCGATTTCGCCAGCCAGTGATTCCAGCGCTTTACCGATTATCGTGCCCTGCGGAGCATCAGGCACCGCCTTCATGGCATGGCCGGGGGTAGAACTTGCAGCCAGCAAATCGCCAGGCTGTATGGCGCCACCCTCGGCGCTGGCTTTTACAGGCACTACACCCACCACAGCCAGAGGAATCTTGCCCACGACTTCGCCCTCCATTGACATGCCACCCACGAAGCCGGGCCGAGTAGAATAAACACCAAGCACCGTGGATTGGTAGGCTTCCGTTGTGCGCAGCAATCGGCCGTCCGGCGCGATGGCCAGCACGTCACCCGGCTCCAGGCCATCCACAGCCGGCAGCATTTCGGCAAAATCGGCTGCCGGCGTGTTGAAGCCGATGTCGGAGCGTACCTCGCCGGTAGTCGTCACCCGGAATTGGGTGTCGCTTGCCGCCTCGTTGACGGCCTTGATGAAGTCGCCACCCCCGCCGCCGGCGCTGTCGCCCCCGTTCTGCAAATAGAGCACTTCACCGTTGCTGCTGTTGTAGGCGTGCACCGTGGCGTAGTTGCTATTGTTGGTGAGATAAGCCGTCACACCACCACTCGTGGCGGTATTGTCAGCCCGCAGCGTGGCGTCGTCCTTGCCCGACCCGGTGTTCTGGGCGTAGATGCTAACCGCGTCTGCGCCGCTGTTGATCACCTGCAGGCCGTTGCTGTTGCTGTTGGCAGCAACCATGACGCCATTGGCAGCCCGCACGTTGAAGGTATCGGCGGCCGTGGAGGAATAATCAGCATCGGTGCTGTCGGCCCAGACAAAGGCACCGTCGTGGTTGGCCTTAGCCCGACGCCCGGCCGCGAAACTAGCCGCTCCGGCGGCGGTGTTGAGTACACCGCCAGGCACGGTAGCGGAGCCATTGCTGGCGATGTTAAGCGTCCCACCGCTCACAGTAGAGTAAGCACCGCTAGCCGCGTTGTCAAGGCCGCCGCCTATGGACGTGTGGTAGGCGGTTGCCTCATTGCCCCAGCCGCCCGCCACTGTTGCTGCTCTTGTGGTCGCGCTGTTCCCTAAGCCACCTCCCACTGTGGCGTAATCGCCAGTGGCGAAGTTGGTCTTGCCACCGCCAATCGTGGCATAGTCACCGCCCGCGGCATTGTCATAGCCGCCACCCACTGCGCCAGAGTAGCCAGAAGCGTTGTTGTGGTAACCACCGCCAACTGTGGACACATAGCCTCCAGCAGTATTGTCCGACCCGCCTCCGACCGTGGTATACCCATCACTGGCCTTATTGATGTGCCCCCCACTGATCGTGGACCGATAGCCGCTAGCAACGTTGCTATCCCCACCGCCGACTGACGCATGCTTATCGGTTGCGGCATTGTTTCGCCCACCAGCCACCGTGGAGAAATCCTGGTTTGTGGAATCGCCATCATCGAGACCAACCACATTGCCACCTCCACCACCAATTGTCCCGTAGTCGTCGTAGACGCGATTGTTGGTTGTGGAAGAGTTGCCTCCATCTGAGGGACCACCGCCACCGATCGTGGCATATGATGCTGCCGCCAGGTTGTTCCGTCCGCCACCGACCGCAGCTTGACTACCATCGGCCTCGTTATTCCAACCACCTGCGATCGTAGCTTGGCTGCCCCCGGCTTCGTTAAGGTTACCGCCACTAACCGTTGCCAACCAGCCTGATGCTTCATTGTTGGCCCCTCCGCCAATCGAAGCAAGTTCACCACTAACTGTGTTATTTCTGCCGCCAGCCACGGTGGAAAATTCTTGGTTAGTAGCATCGCCATCGTTGATCCCAACCACATTGCCGCCTCCACCACCGATAGTCCCGTAGTCGTCGTACACAATATTATTGGTCGTTGATGGAGAGCCTGTATTCCAAGGACCACCACCGGCGATGGTTGCATAGGCAGCCGCCGACAGGTTGTAATAACCCCCTCCCACCGTCGACGCATATCCGCTGGCATGACCGTTCCATCCACCGCTGACCGAGGATACGTAGCCACTGGCAGTGTTGCTTCGCCCACCGGCCACACTTGCACCATAGTCACTGGCCGTGTTATCCCAACCGCCGGCGATAGTAGCATAGCCTCGGCCACCACTACCATTCAGGCCAGCTTCGTTATTGGCGCCACCACCTATGGCGCCGTAGATGTCGTAGACTCGATTAGGTCTAACGTTCCAGCCGCCGCCAGCAATGACGCCACCTGTGACACCCGCACCCATCACATTGCCGGGGTAGCCTCCGATGAGGTTGGGGCTGGTAGCATTTTGCTGCGTCCACAGTCCGGGCAGAGCGAGCGCATGGGGAGAGGGCGTCAGTGCCACGCGAGGGGATAGTGTGGTGTAGCTGCCATCCGCATCCCGCTTGACCTCGATCTCCAACCAGCGGGCCTGACCGTCGAACACGCTCGCGCCAAAATCTAGATCAGCGGTAAACAACCCCTCATTTACTGCCACATCGTCCCCCGCCACGGTGCTACCGATCTGGCTGCCGGCTACGGATGCGTCGAACAGGCTGAACTGGAAATCGTAGGTGCCACTGGCGGGGTTGCCGTCATCCACCAACCGGCCCTGGTAGGTGAAGGTCGTACCCATGATTGCCAGGACGGCATCCGGTTCTATGCCTGCCGGTTCCTGGGCAGTGGCTACGCCGGTCACGAGCGTAGCAACGACCAACCCAAGCGCCAGTAATATCAGCAGAACTCTATTTGTGTACATTATTTCTTCCTCCTTCCTCCAGGCTGAATACCTTAGCCTTTGCTGTAATCGTATGAAATGACTTTCTCCGGTTTGACGCGTACGATTACCGGCTCGAATCGCCGCGCCAAGCCGTGGGCCATCTGCTCTGCCCGCTCGGGGGGCATGTACCTGGCGAAGATAGGCACTCGTTTGGCCGCGGCATCCTCGTGCTCCAGTTCAGCGGTACCGTAGAAGATCACGCCCTTGAAGGGCGGTTCCTGGTTATCGATCAGTATCGTCACCTGAGGGTTTGCTGCCACATTGCGCGCCTTGCGGCTGACAGTCTGCGTGCCGATAAGAATGTGGCCGTCGTCATACAGAAATCAGACCGGCGACAGGTGGATGCTGCCGTCCGGGTTGTGGCTGGCCAGGCGGGCGACGGGGGTTGTTGTCAGGAACTCGGCCAGCTCATCAGCGGTCAGCGGGGGCATTTGGGGATATGGGGACATCCAGGCCTCCTCCTTGAGTAATCATCGTATTTTCGTTAAGTTGCAATGTAAGCAGGGCAGTCAGGGACTCCACGTCCTGCAACTGCCAGGTGCGGCCGGTCTGGACAGACTCGACCTCGACCATCCACACCAACTCATCATCGTCAGAATCTCTATCCGGGTCACGCCACAGGCGGACCATGAATGAGGCATAGGTAAGATCAGGCATGGGTCATTAATCGTCGCACTGTCGCACTGTCAAGGTTGCTGTTGGCGCTAACGATCAGGATTATCGGATTTCCTGTGCAGAAAAGAGGTTTGATTGGGCAACGACCAGACGTCGTCTCCCTCGACTGATCCTCACTCTACAGGACAAGGGTCCACAAAAGGTCCACAAGTAAGAGACGAGATTATGACAAACGCTCTTCACAAAAAAAGAGGCGTGGCCGATGCTCTGCGAGCACAGACGCCACGCCCTCTTTTCAATTATCACTTCTGGTCAAATCAGTTTCTGCCAAACATGCGCTGTAGCACGGTCGCCATGGGTGTCAGAGTCACGCCATACGTATCAGCGATTTCGGCCATAGGTAGCGGTGAATCGTAGGTGTCTTGCACGGCCATCGACTGCTGGACGGCCTCAGGAACGAAGGGCACCGGTTCACCTGGCTGCACAAAGCGCACTGGTAGCTCCTGCCCGATAGTTTCCCCGACTTCGGCCACGATGTCGCGCCACGAAAGCGCCTCGGGCCCGCCGATAATAATCGTGGCATCGTGGGCAGCCGGGTTGTCCACGGCAGTGACGCCAAAGGCGGCCACGTCGACCATGGAAACAAAGGAGTGCTTGCGCCTGGCCTCGCCCACCAGAGTGATCGGTTGGCCCGCTTGCAGTGGCGCGCCAACCACCACGCCCACCCACACCTCGGCGATTAGGTTGGGAGACAGAATCGTATAGATCATACCGCTCTCCCTAAGAGCAGCCTCAACCTCTGCCTTGCAGCGTATGAGGGGCATGGAACTGGCGGGATCAGCACCCAGGACTGAGGTAAAGACAAAGTGCTTGACCCCGGCTGTTTTGGCTGCTTCGACCAGATTGAGGTTACCCTGGCGATCCACTGTCTCGACCGTATCCTCGCCGCCGCGCAAGACCGAGTTGGCGGTGGTGACGATGGTGTCGACGCCGTTCACCGCCAGGTCTAAAGAGGCGCTGTCTTTCATATCCCCATAGACCGGCTGCGCTCCGGCATCGATCAGGGCCTGCGCCGATGTGGCCATACCCTGCGCCACCATCGCCTCCGAGGGGGAGTTATGGCGGACGAGGATGCGCACATCCTTGCCCTGGGCCAGCAGTTGTTGTGTGATCATGCCACCGAGCATGCCGGTGGCGCCGACGACGAGAATCATGAGATTCCTCCTTGAGTTGTGATAAGTTCCTTTGGGTTCAACCATCAGCAAGGCTTACAGGGATTACATCGTCAACAACGAAACCTGGGTTACCTGACAATCGCAAAGGGTCTGAACTTTGGAGTTCGAGTATACCACCGATAGGTCCATAAATGGTCTACAAGACGTGATGACGCATCACATGCATCATAAGTAGCCCTCCATCTGAGCTAACTCGACCGCCTGGTGCAGCGCCACCCGCGCGGCATCAGATGCTCCGGCTTGCCAGGCGCGCACGGCCGTTGTCAGCACGACCGACAGGTCACCGGGCTGGCGGCGCTGGCTTGGATGCAAAATCGATTGAGCCGATTCGACAGCTTCCGCCAACTCCTCGCGTTTTGTGTGTATGGCCAACAGCACCCACATGGCCAACCAACGGAAGGGATAAGGATACTCTTCCCAGGTTGCCAATGCCTGCTCGGCTTCGGTCTTCGCTTCATGCAATTGCCCAGCACGCCAGGCCAACCAGGCCAAATTCGCATATGCAGCCGCATGATAAGTGGGCATGTCCACCTGTTCTGAAGCTACCAGGCTGCGCTCGATAAATCTACGGGCCTTTACGACATCGCCAAGCATTCGGTACAGACAAGAAAGATAAGTCAGAACGAGCACCTGTGTAAAGGCCACACCGGCCTCTTCGGCCTGATTTAGGCTCAGAAACAGAGAAGCTTCTGCTCGATCCGGAACGCCAGCCCACAGCAGACAGAAACCCAAGCCAAACTGGGCATAGGCAATCCGAGCCAGGTCTTCGGTCTCCAGCGCAGCGTCAAGCCCGGCCTGAAATGCAGCCACCGAGTCCATCGAAAAGGTGTAGTGCTCTTTCCGCACCACCAGGGCCGCCAGTCCGAACAAATAATCGCAATACCGCAAAAGTCGGCAGGTAAACCCTTATTTTACGGGTAATTCGTCCTTTCGTCTTCCGCCTCCCGGCTGAAGCAGCAATTCCAAATACGGCAATTTTGCAGGGATGACAACCTCAATTTAGGTGCGAGATT
>JAAENL010000535.1 GCA_024224435.1 Halieaceae bacterium | reverse complement strand
TCATTGCTATCAGTGCCATCAGAGACATATCCATCACAATAAACAACAGAAGCGTAAACAAGAAAGACACAAAGCCCTCAACAGGATGAACCGCATAGCTAGTCAGCGGCGTGGGCCGCGTCGCAACGTGGTGATGGGAATGTACATGTTTATACAGGAACGGTGTGTGCAAAAAGCGATGCCACACGTAGTAGTAGAGATCGAAAGCAAAAAAATACAGGACAAACTGTCCGAGCGTAACGGCGATCGATGGAGAAGCTATTACCGTTACCAATGAAACCTTGAATAGCCATTGGAAAAGAAGGGTTGTCAGCGTGATAACGACAACCAGGTTTAACAGGGTCAAAGCGAGATCATGTAGCACCTGTCTCCGACTGTTCCCGTGATACTTCCGCTGAATCAAACGTGCCGCAAAGAGTCTGCGTCCGGGACCAAAAAAAATCAGGTGGAACAGTATGACAAAGATGAGGAGCGCAACAATGGGCTGGATAATGTAGATAAGGTTCGTGCCCATGTGATTAAAGTGCCCCCTGATCCGCCAGGGCTTGCAGATCCTCCCGCACCTCCGCTAGCCGATTCCGCAGATACTTATCCTGGCGCTCGCTGCGGCTATTCACCACGGCAGCGACCGCATTGAAGATTATGGCCATATTGTGCGTATAAATTTCCCGATATTTGAGGGCCGGTTTCTCTCGTCGCTGCCGCACGGCGTCTCGCACGGCACGCTCCCACCCTGGCTCAGCCTCAAGCAGCACGGACAACTCCTCTATCCACTCGGCGCGCTCCTTCAGCCACTCAACATCTGAACGCTGCAACTGATTTGCGGCGAGACGCAATTGCTCGCGCTGGGCGTCGGAGACGTTGCCAAGAAACTCCTCCACGTTGTCGAGCAGGTTGTCGTAACTATCTTCATAAAATTCCGCATCATCGCGTTCGAGGTATTCTTCCTCGAACTCTTCCTGCTGCTCCCAAAGCGCCTCGATCACATTCGCCATTTGCTTATCGCTGAGTTGTCCACCCAGGTCCAGCAACCAGTCCAGCCCCTTGGCTTCTATACGCAGCCAGGCTGCCTCGAACTCACTGAATATCTCTGCGACATCTGCTCCCGTCAGGGTATCGTCAAGGTGCGCTTCGATATCCTCGATAACACTTAAATAGGCGGGTAGCTCCTGCTGTCGATGCCAGTTTAAAAAAGGCGCAAGCACCTCGTCGAGGTAGGCATCCTGATGCCCGTTAAGATCGGCATAGTCGTCGATGTACCACGGTAGAATGACGTCGAGTCGGTTATAGACAAACGTTGTGCCACTGCAGGATGCGAGAATCAGGCCGAGTATCAAAATCCAAAACGTGCGCAGAACTCTCATCGAATGGGCAGGCTCCGCGCCCATAGACTGTGTAGTTGCCAGCCTCTTTTCATCTTTAACGCTCTGCTTGTCCACACCAAATGTGCGGCGACACTGTGATGTATTAATCACGTCGATGACTGTCTATTCGTCAGGCAACAGCCTCTTGCTCCTGCCCGGCGGCCTGATTGATTGCGCAAAGAATACCGTCTAATGATGCCTGAACAATATCAGGACTGCGCCCCACGCCACAGAAACGCCTCCCGTCGACACTTAATTGTATATAGCATATTGCCTCGGCATCTGCACTGTGACTCAGCGCGTGCTCGTTGTATTCGACGAGGACAATGTGTTTGCCC
>JAAENL010000534.1 GCA_024224435.1 Halieaceae bacterium | reverse complement strand
GTGAGATCGAGTCGGTACTGGGTACTCATGAGGCGGTTAACAGTGCAGTGGTAGTGGCACACGAGCTGGGTGCGGGCGATACCCGTCTGGTGGCGTACATCGTGCCGGAGTCGGGTGAGATGGACGCTTCAACGCTGCGGGAACATCTGCGCGTACAGTTACCGGATTACATGATCCCCCAACATTTTATGGCACTGGAGGCGCTGCCGCTGACCCCCAACGGCAAGCTGGATCGCAAGGGACTGCCGCAGCCAGATCAAGACTTATCGAGTCAGGAATATGTAGCACCGCGCAGCGAGGCCGAGCAGCAGATTGCGTCAATATGGCAAACGGTATTAAAGACAGAGCGTGTTGGTATACACGATGGTTTTTTCGACATAGGCGGGCATTCATTACTGGCCGCGGCGGTGGTTGCGCGTTTACGCGATGAACTGGGGATTGAGCTGTCATTGCGGCAGTTGTTTGAAGCGCCGACAGTGGGGCAGTTGGTGCAGTTGGTCGATGGTGAGGGCGTAGCATCGCGTTCGCAAGTGCCGGCACTGGTGGCGTCGACCAAGTCGGGTTCGGTACCGCAGTCCTACGCGCAGCAACGATTATGGTATCTGGATCAACTCGAGCCGAATACGGCGGTGTACAACATGCCGGCGGCGCTGCGTTTGCGCGGTGAGCTGGATGTAGACGCCTTGCGCCAGGCACTGAACGAGATCGTTCGTCGCCACGAGGTATTGCGCACCACCCTGGTGGCGGGTGAGGATGGGATCCCGGTTCAACAGGTGGTTGAACAACTTGAGCTTGAGGTATTGCCTGAGGAGCTGGAGGTTGCGGCAGGCGAAGATAAGACATTGGCGGCCCGACATGTGCTTGAATCGGCAGGCGCCGAGCCGTTCGACCTGGCATTGGGTCCACTGATCCGTGTGCGCCTGTTGCGCCTGACTGATGACGATCACGTGCTACTGGTGATCATGCACCACGCGATTTCGGATGGCTGGTCACTAGAGCTTTTTCTCAAGGAGATGAGCGAGTTATACGCGGCGTTCCGTCAGGAG
>JAAENL010000533.1 GCA_024224435.1 Halieaceae bacterium | reverse complement strand
GATGCATTTAGCGGCACAAGCCTGTCTGAACGCATTGCAGGACGGCGGCGTAAAACCGCACGCAGTCGACGCGATTGCAACTATCCGCCTGTTCTCCGACTCTCCAGGCGCATGGGCATCTGAGTTCGGCGGCAGCACCAATCCGCCCGAATCTATAGCCCGTCGTATTGGTGCCTCGCCTACCAAGCGAATCTACAGTAACGTCGGCGGCAACGAGCCACTGCAGCTTCTGGTTGAACTCATGCAAGCGATCGCCAGCGGCGAGATCAAAAGCGCTCTGCTGACCGGTGCAGAGGCCATCGCCAACCAGCGTTATGCGATGCGACAGGGCGTTGTGCTTGATTGGCAGGAAGACATTGAAGCTCCGCTGGACGATAGAACGGCGGTTGACAGGTTGGTTTCGATGGAGGAGATAAATGCGGGCTTTAACCTACCCGTGCGCTTCTACGGCGCCATCGAAATGCTACAAGCACACCAGATGGGGCATAGCCTGCCTCAACACGAGCGCTTCATGGGGCGTTTTATGGCCAGCTTTAGTGAAATCGCCGCACAAAACCCCTATTCCCAGTTTTCTCAAATCTACTCGGCGCACGATATCACCGAGGTCGGCCCCGGCAACTATCCCATTAGCCTGCCCTACCTGAAGCGTCTAATCGCCCAGGACGCGGTCAACCAGGCGGCGGCTGTATTGATCACCAGCGCAGGCAATGCGCGCGAAATGGGCATTGACCCCGCGCAGTGGGTATTTTTGGAGTCCTTCGCTTACGGGGCCGATCACGTTCTATCCCAAAGACACGATCCCGCTCGCTCCGAGGCAATGAAACGGGTGCTGTTGAGCACCCTGTCACAAGCCGATCGAAGTATGCTCGATATCGACCTGATTGATATCTACAGCTGCTTTCCCTGCGCAGTAACCGCGGCCTGCGAGGTGCTTGAACTTCCAACCGACGGTTCGAGACCCCTGACGGTGACCGGCGGCCTGCCCTACTTCGGAGGACCCGGAAACAACTATTCAATGCATGCACTGGCAGAAATGGCACGACGGCTGCGCGGTAACGCTGATCGCGCCCTGATCACAGCCAACGGAGGCATGCTGTCCAAGCATGCCGCAGCCCTGCTCACCAGTGCCTGTGCTTCCGCGCAAAAAATTGATTGGAACGACAACCCATACTTTGGAATCGACTGCAGCGACATACCGATACGGCAATATGCCGGCAACCCGGAAAGGGGTCAAATCGTCACCTACACGGTTGCAATGCGTAAAGAAAAACCTGATCTCGCTATGATTATCGCGGACTCAGCAACGGGTGAGCTTTTCCTTGCCGCCAGCACCGAGCCGGCGGTCACGAGAGAGCTCGCAGCACGCAACTCAATAGGCCGGCAGGTAGAGGTTGACGCAGCGGAAGAACGCCGGGGATTTCACTTTGCGAACGCCTGAGCAGGCTGCCTAGCCCTGGTACTTTGCTGCACGCTCCGGTGCTGTGGCAAACAGGCCCATATTGCCCTGGGACCAGTCCACGCGCAGTGCTGACTGACAGATTTTCCAGTCACCATCGATCAAACGATAGTGGTTGGTGTATTCCCCAACCACGGTCACAATATCTTCATCGTCAATAACCGGGTTGGCGGCATCCTTGAACAAGACGTGATCCGCGCTTAAGTAAGCGCGACAGCTGATCTCTTCGTCGGAGATAGTCACCCGATGATTGGTGATCGTGTGACGCGTAATATCAAAGCCATTAATTACGCTTTTCAAATGAAGCATCCAGTCGTCCGAGTTGCGTGCCACCTCGGGTGCCCCGGTTGACGCACTGATAGCACCATAGTCGATAAACACCTTATCCGAGAAGCATGCCCGCACCAGCGGCCAGTTCTTGCTGTCCAAACCCTCTGCATAATGGTTGTAGTTATCAACCAATGCAGCTCTGATTATCAATTCATTCTCTATCAATGACATACTTAAGCCTGCTTCATCACAGCTGCCTGGGTTACCGTGGCAGTGTTATCAATCACCATGGCAGCACCATTAACCGCCTTGGATTCTTCAGACGCGAGAAACAACACCATGTTAGCTACATCCTCCGCTTCTCCCACCCACACCTGATCCATGCCGGCCGCCGCTTCCGGATTGCCGCGCCGCACTTGCTCCTGCACACCCTCGAGCATGGGCGTTGCCATGTTATAGGGGTGAATCGAGTTACAGCGCACCCCGTAGCCGTTTTCGGTACTCAAGCAGGCTATGGACTTGGTCATGGCACGTATAGCCGCTTTGGATGCCGCATACGCGAAAACGCCAGGCGCTCCCTGTATGCTGGCAGTAGAGCACATATTAATAATAGAGCCCGCTCCCTGCGCCTTCATGACAGGCAATACATGCTTGCACCCGTAAAACGTGCCATCGGTGCCTACCGCGTGCACAGCTCGCCAATCGTCCTCGCTGGTCTGTTCAATGCTGGCGAGCCGCACAATGCCCGCGCAGTTGAGCAGTATGTCGACGCGTTCGCAGGATGTGTTTAGCGTTTCGAATAAATCAATCCAGGACTGCTCTTTGGTCACATCCAGCGTGTGGAACTCCGCTCCTTCGATTTGCGCAGCCAGCGCCTGGCCCTGCTCTGCATTCACATCGGCCATTATCACTCTTGCACCCTCCCGCGCCAGAAGCCGCGACGAGGCCAATCCCAGCCCCGAAGCAGCGCCAGTCACGACGGCTACCTTTCCCGCTACTCGACCCATACTGATGCTCCTCTTGCCTGTCGATGCTTGTGACGGGGCGATGAAATTGGCTTCGCCCCCTTGATTCTTCACGCCAGCATGGTACCTTATCATAAAACAGTCAGGACGTACTGTTTATTTTAAATCTCATCCAATATCGGACAACCCCAATGAGCGAAGAAAACGTAGAGAATTACGACGACGTCACCATGTACGGCTTGACACCGGAGAAGCAGGAAAAACTGTTGCTCGCGCAAAATGAGCTGACCTTCATCTGGACCAACCGCGCCGGGCATGGCATGGGCGTGACGATGAGTTATATATGGCGTCACGGAAGAATCTGGTGCACCGCCACCGAGCAGCGCGCGCGCATGAAGGCTCTGGCCCGGGACCCACGGTGCTCAGTGGTCATTTCGAGCGCGGGTATCGATGACGATGTGAGCCAGTCGATCACCTTTAAAGGTCGAGCAATACTGCACAAAGATCAGGAAACCAAAGACTGGTTTTATCCTGATTTCGCGCGTCACGCCAACAGTCCTGCACCAACACCTGAAGCCTTTGTCGCATTTCTGGATACACCAGCCAGGATTATTATCGAGGTCGTGCAGGAGAAGACGATCACATTTGACGGCGGCGTTATGCGAGATACCACCACCGAAGCACTGGAGTAGCCCGCAGGCTATCGCTTGTTGAGTCAGGCCTCGCCCAGCTCCTTGAGTGTGGCGGCGCCCTCATCAAACTCCCAAAATCCGCGCAGCGCAGTCAGCTTACCTTCCTGGTTACACGAGTAGGTGAACACACCGTTTACCTGCTGGCTGTATTTCTTGCCATCGAGATCCAGCAGTACGTTCAAGGTCACTATATTCGCGCACTCGAGGTGCGACGTGTAGGTGTCATGGATAATGTATTCGATGTCTGCACTCGCGATATTCCGGTCATAAAACGCCTCTCTCGCCTCTGGCGTAGAATGCCCTGCGCCATCCGGATCGAGAATAGTGGGACCGATCGGGTCTTCGATGATACCGTCCGTGGCCCACATGGCCAGCCAACGCTCTTTGTCCTTGGTTTTTAGGCACTCGCGGGAGACCAGAGACATCTGGTACGCCAGATTTTTTTCGTTCATGTACTGTACTCCTCGGTGTGATTGAAGCTCGTATTTTCAGTGCAGCTACGCGCTGCAAGACAGTGCACTCGCTCCGTTGTTCGCATTATAGCATTCGGAAAAATGCTATTGCTGCCGATGTTTCTCTCACAGAAAACCGGCAGTAACGCGCTTGACCGTCATCACGCGCGGTCGGCAAAGGT
>JAAENL010000532.1 GCA_024224435.1 Halieaceae bacterium | reverse complement strand
GACTCAGTCGCTATGAGTGGCGTGTCATGATCGTTAGCTTTTTACTGGTGCCTGTCATCGCCCAGGCCGAACTCTCCGTTATCTATGACAGTGGCAACACACAACCCATTGCACTGTTTCTCGAGGTCTTCGAGTCGTCCGATGGAATTCCACAGCAACGTCCAGTTCCAACAAAGCTGCAACTCGGTGCAGCTGATCCGGGGGCCTGGCTGCCTATTCAATCACCCGGTCTGACACCGGGGTCTGTGCAGGCAAGGTCGCATGACCGACCGTTCGCGCGCCCATTTTTCCTGTTTGGTTCTGATAAGCGGTCCCGGCAATGGTTGCAGGATCACCGGGATCGGCTCAAAGAAATCGGTGCAGTGGGCATGCTGGTGCAGGCCGACACCTTGGGTGATTTGCGCAAGATCGCCGAACTGGCGAATGGCTTGTCCATCCTGCCGGCATCAGCGAGCGACATTGTGAAAGCCTTGGGGATCTCGCATTACCCGGTATTGATCTCCGCCCACGGCATCGAACAGTGAGTGCTCATCCCATCGAAGCCCTGCTGCGGCCTCCGGTCGAGCTGTGGTCGACATTGGTAGCATTTGCCACTGCGTCGATTGCCATTCTGGCGCCATGGGCCTTGATGATGCCACCGGGGGTGGCCTACGGCGCCGGCGCTGTGCTCTTGTTGATGGGGCTGATCAGGGGGCGGCAGGCCTGGCTGGTACTGCGCTACCAACGCAACATGTGCCGTCTGCCTACCTACAGAGTGCGATCCAACAAGATCCCGCTAAGCCATCGCAAACTCTTTCTTGGTCGCGGCTTCCGCTGGTCTCAGAAGCATACCCAGCGCCTGCGCGATACTATCCGGCCAGAGGTCCAGCATTACGTGCAACCCGGCCCCCTCCATCAGTGGGCACGACGTAAGGAAGTTGCCTGGGAATCCGTGCCGGTTCTGAGTCTGCTGGCGAGGTTGTTTCGAATACGTGCCTGGTGGAATCCGTTGGCGCCATTACCTGCCGTCGGCGGCAAGCCCGCACTGCATGCGGTCGAGCCAGAAGAACAGGATGTCTGGATGGATATCGGCGAGCGGGTGGGGCACACCCTGGTGTTGGGCACCACACGGGTCGGCAAGACGCGGTTGGCAGAGATCCTCATCACCCAGGACATCCGGCGAGGGGATGTGGTGATTGTTTTCGACCCTAAGGGCGATGCTGGTCTGTTGCAGCGTGTGTATGCCGAGGCCAAACGGGCCGGACGGGCAAAGGACTTCTATATGTTCCATCTTGGGTTTCCGCAGGTCTCGGCCCGCTATAATGCCATCGGCAACTTCTCGCGTATCACGG
>JAAENL010000531.1 GCA_024224435.1 Halieaceae bacterium | reverse complement strand
CTCATGGCCTGCGCTAGACTTTTGGCCCCTGCGCGGCGATACTGCGCAACGCTGCCTTAATCTCTTCTGGAAAACCCGCAATATCTGCAAATGTCTGCTGTGAATCTGGCAACGGTTCTTGCCATAACCAATCCACTTGCAACCAGAAACCCGCAAGCGCCGTACTGCGATAGACGCCGGCTTCATCCACCCCACCCGCCTGATAGCGTCCCTGCTCATCCAACACCCAAAAATCTGCCTGCTCCTTCCCCTCTCGCGGATCAATTACCCAGTACTCTCGCACCTCTGCTTCCAGATATTCATTGAACTTGGCCACCCTGTCCCGACGGGCGCTGTCCGCAGAAACCACTTCCACAACCAAATCGGCCGCGCCTTGCAGTCGTTCGGCAGTAAGACGCTCTTCGTGCTCCTGCGCCACGAAAATGAGATCAGGCTCTCGGGACGAGTGCGCCAATTTCATCTCGAACGGTGCAACCAGAACCACGCCGAGATTGAAATAATCCACATAAAATCGAAGCAATGAAAGCAAAAACGATACGACTTGTTGATGTTTTGTCTTTGGCGGCATATGAATCACAATCTCTCCATTTGCCCATTCGACAAGCACATCCTCACCCGCTATTGCCAGATAATCATCATAGCTTGCAGGCTGATGTCTCGATGCGACTGTGGGGGCGAGCAGTGTAACTTCCATCGTTCATCTCCTGGAATTGGTGCACCAACATGACCAATCCCTTGCTGTCATTTTAGCAGACGTCCCAGTAGAGCGCAACGAAGTGCGTTCCCGCGGCGTGCGTACAGAATCTATCAGAACTAGCGATTTTCATTGCACGGTCTTAAAAAAATTTCGGCGAGTTTCATCCTGAGTACTTGTCCCCTCTACAATATTGGCGTTTCCACGAAGCGAATGGAATTCGTCACTGAAACTACGAAGGCCCTTTGGGGCCCGGCCCCTCAGGGCCTAGTTTGCCAGCAGGCGAGCGCCTGAGGGCGAGAGCGCCCAACCAAGGGCGCTTTGTACTTTGAGCAAGGGAT
>JAAENL010000530.1 GCA_024224435.1 Halieaceae bacterium | reverse complement strand
CGGCAAAGTTTCTGCAAAGGGCAGAGCAGAATTTCCACGCACGGAAACTCTGCTCTGCCCTTTTTTATGCTCTGACGATCTGGTATCAAATGCGGGAGTTCAGCTATTCCGTAAAACGGGTGCACTCATGCTCAATATGAATTTCAACGAGAGAGTCGTGATAAACACCGCGCGCATGGAGTGGACCAGAAGTTCCATGCCCGGCGTCTGGCGCAAACCGCTTGCACGTGAAGAAGCAGAGCGCGGACATGCCACCAGCCTGGTGCGCTATGAACCGGGCGCGGCTTTTTCGCCGCACGACCACCCCGGCGGCGAGGAGATACTGGTACTCGAGGGTGTCTTCTCGGACGATAACGGCGACTTTTGTGCCGGTACCTATTTCCGTAACCCCGTCGGCTATCGACACGCGCCCTTCAGTGAGCAGGGGTGTGTACTACTGGTCAAGCTTCACCAATTCCAGCATGGTGATACGGGGCATGTCATGGTTGACACCCATGCGAGCCCCTTCCAACCCGGCTCGGGAAACCTGCAGGTGCTCTCGCTGCACGACTTTGGGACAGAACATGTCGCGCTGGTGCGCTGGCCCGCCGGAGAGACCTTTGTCAGGCACCGGCACGTTGGTGGCGAGGAAATTTTCGTGCTTTCCGGTGAGCTGATTGATGAGCAGGGGCGATACCCCGCCGGAACATGGATTCGCAGCCCACACCTCAGCGAGCATCATCCCCACGCAGAGGAGGACACACTCATCTGGGTCAAGGTCGGTCATTTGCCCGAGACCGACGGGCACCGGTGACAGGGTGAGAAGGACTTATCAAAGCCCCGAGTTAAGCCTGCAGCTGGCTGCAGAGGAGGCTCCCGCCAGCGCGCAGATGCTGTTACAACTGGCTGCCGACCAGCGGGAACACCTCGACGGCGAGCGCGACTGCTGTAGCACGCGACACTGGGAATCTACCGCAGGCACGTGGTGCTACCACACCCACGTCGTCGCCAGCGATCAGCCCGAGCAAAGGCTCGAACAACTGGCAAACATTTTTTTCCACGCGGCTGCGTTACCGGTGCAACCGTGGTATCCACAGTTTCAGGGCGGCACGAACCAGACCGCACGGCACCCTGCGCCCGGGGGGATAGTGCAACATCAACTGGCCCTGGCTGGGTTCGACGTAGGCCTGCGGGCACTGCGCTATTATCGGCAGCTAATCTCACTGGCCCGACCGCATGAACACACAGCGGTCATCGTCGCGCGGTCTATCAACGGAGGACCACCGTTGCCTGGTGGCGCGAAAGTGGCCTATACACTCGCCCCCAATGGTGAGGTATTGCATTGGCAAAATGGACAACTGCACTGGCACCACATCTGCTGCACCCCCGGTGCAGGTCTGCTGCCAACGACTGCGGATCGGTGGCTGATCAATCTGATGCGCGCGGTGAAGCTGGACCATGCGGAACGCCGTACTTATCGGCGAGAGGCACTGTTATGGCGGAAGTGGCTCACGGGAGATGCACTGCAACCGTCACCAGAAGACATCCGTTAGCACAGCAACTATCGAGTAGAGTATCCAAAGCATCGGTGGAAAATGGCCAGTGCCGACACACACGCCGCTCGCTCACACACGCTCACGTTTTAAAGACGGACCGCAAACGGCATAGTCGGCGAGTTACAGCGTGCGGGCACTCACTGGCCTTCGGACTGCGGCGATAGCGATGAACATGTCGCAAGCACACTGTCGTTATACCTGCCCTGTAGCGGCGCGGGCGCGCCTCATTCTGGTGCGCCGCTAATCGTCATCTCCGCCTGACATGCTGTAGGGATGCCCTCGACCGGGTAAATGCAGCATACAAACACAGTGTACTCGTCATTATTGGAATGCTGGCTCAATCCTTGCTTTAACCCTTGCGGGAGGCGAGCAATGTCACGTTGGATATTAGTCAAGTCGTGTCATCTGTCCGTCATGATTCACCTGTAATGTACGCCGCTCATTACCGTACGTTCCGCTACAGGAGAGACGCATGTCTGTTCACACGCTAGACCACCATCTGGAAACGATCGGCCAAACGCAGGATGGCTCGTCTGTCGCTTTCTTTGATTTGGACCGCACACTGATTGCGGGGTTTTCCATTGTTGGCATGGCGCGAGAACGTATTCGTCACGGCCTCACCCGCGGCGACGTGCGGGAGTCGTCCGCCATTCTAACCGACCTCCTGCGTCAGCAGCGCAACATGGAAAAAGGCCAGAAAGGTCCGGGGTATACGCGCCTTGTGACGAGCCTTTCAAAATCACTAAAGGGGCTGTCCGAAGAAACGCTGATCCGTTTGGGTGAACAGGCCTATGACAATACCATCGCCCGCAGCCTTTACAGCGAAGCGATCGCCCTCGTAGAGGCTCACCGCCGCGCCGGCCACCGCCTGGTGATCGTCAGTGCGGCAACCCACTATCAAATCGACCCAATCGCCCGCGTGTTGGGCGTAGACGAGGTCTGCTGCACTGGCCTGGAAGTCGAGGACGGCGTATTTACCGGCGCAACACTGGCACCGCTTTGCTATGGAGAAGGCAAGGCCATGGCAGCGCGACGGGTGTGTAAACGACTCGGTGTTGCGCTCAAGCACTGCTGGTTTTACTCCGACTCCATCGATGACCTGCCCCTGTTGAGCAAGGTAGGAAAACCGGTAGCCGTGAATGCCACGGAGCAACTGAGAACGCACGCCAGTAAGCAGGGTTGGACCCAACTGCAATTCAAAACCCGCGGCATGCCCAGCCTGGAAACCGTATTTCGCACTCTGCTGACTTTGCAAACCGTGGCGGCAACCACCGCCTGGTGCGCTTTCAGCGAGCGCATAGGCATCAAAAAACTGGTGCCTCCCAACCTCGTGACACAAATGGTGGGCGAAATCGGCAGCGGCTTTGCGGGTATCGATATCGAGGTAGAGGGGGCCGAGCACCTGACACGGAACAGACCAGCCGTTTTCATCTTCAATCACCAGAGTATGCTGGACGCGATGGTGCTGGCACACCTGCTTCGGCGGGATACAGTTGCCCTGTGTAAAAAAGAGCTCTCCACGAACCCCTTTACTGGCGCCCTGCTGCGCCGAGCTAATACCCTGTTCGTCGACCGGGACGACGCCAATCAATCGGCCTTACTGCGAGAGTCTCTGGACGTACTCAATAGCGGCCGTTCGCTGGTTATATCGCCAGAGGGCACACGTTCCACACTCGGGGAGATACAACCGTTCAAACACGGGGCTTTTTTTCTTGCTCAAAAGGCGGGTGTGCCGGTGGTACCTGTGGTGCTTCACAACGTGAAGGATGCCTTACCCAACGGCGGCCTGCTGATCCGGGCGACCACGATAAGGGTCACGGTCCTGCCCCCAATGGAGCCGTCTCGGATGGGTGGCGTGCGCAGGGCCTGTGAAAAAATGGAACAGGCCTATGACAGTGTTCTGGGGCGTTCCGAGATTGCTAACCTGCCCTCAGCCCTGCGACGAGCCGGCTGAGGGAGGAGCACCACAAGAGCTATTAGTTAAGGCTGCTGCAATAACTGCTGCTGCAATAACTGAAAGTCCGGCAGTGACAGTGTCCCGTCAAAGTCGAGATCACACACGATCTGTTCATTGGCGGAGAGCACAGCACTATTCAACAGGTGCTGCTGCAATAAAAGTAAATCACCCACACTGCGGCCCGCGACCGAATCCACGTCACAGGGGAACTGAGATACGGCAGGATCAGTGCCCGCAGCGATCTCCGCACCATCAGAAACGCCATCGTCGTCACTGTCAGCGTTGTTGGGATCGATACCCAGTGCGATTTCTGTACCGTCCAGCACGCCATCGGCGTCACTATCGGGGTTATTGGGATCGCTGCCCGTATCGCTTGCGTCGATGAATACACCGGTGCCTGTTTCAACATCATCAATCAGGCCGTCCTCGTCGCTATCGACAGGGGCAACTGACGACACTACCAGTGAATTGATACGAAACGTGGAGTTGCCGATCGCCCCACGATTCGGCGTACTGATGGAAAAACTGGTCACCTCCTCATCGACAATATATTCCCAGTTGGAGAGATCTCCCCCTGTGCGACTGGCATTGTTTTCATCGATGGTCGTGACACCACCGCCGTTTAATGACAGCTCAGCGCGTTCACTGGTCGCAATCGGTTCGAATAAATCAAAGGCAATACTATCCAGAACAACCGCTTCGCTGAACGTAAACGATAGCGTCTCCCGGGTAGAACCTGTCCAGTAATTATCCAGGGCACCGTCATCCAATGTGCCGGTATGATTGCCAAGCCCCGATGAACCCTGGGTAACGCTGCCCGAGTTGGCAACAATGTTGAGGCTCACAGAGCTTCCATCGCCGGGGTTGAACGTGTACTGCGTCGGCCCTCCGCTGGTAAAGTCGATGGTTGCAGGTGGACCAGGCGGCGGCGTGCCCCCGGTGACCAAGGTAATGCTCTGCTCTATAGTGGCCCCCGAATTAGTGTCGCGCACTGAAAACATCGTCATACCCAGGGGTGACAAATCAAACGTAATTGGGTCGGCTAGAAAATCGGTGCCAAACGCACTGGTGACACTACCGCAACCGTTTACCAGACCACCGTTATTGGTACAGTTGATCAATTGGCTGCTGCCACTGACACCACTGAGGCTATCAGCAGAAAACACACCCACTATGGTAGCAACGGTATTGGTAGTGGTGTCGGTGAAGCCCGTTACGGTGGTCGTTGTAAGGTTTAGCGTGAGCGTACCCGCCGCCGCATCCAGTGTTGCGGTACCGCTACCACTGCCGCTGCCCGATGTGACGCCGGATACGGCAATCGATTGACTGACACTAAAGGACGTCGCAAAAGCGACGTTGCCCAGCAAGGCCAAGACGAGGGGCAGCGCCCCGGCAAATTTTTTGACAGGAAAAATTAACACTGGCATATCTCCCTATAGATCCGCGTTGTGCGTCAGCACAGGCGAGATGCCCGTAAGAATCGCTCCATCTGTGCCAATGTAGTAACTATTGGCCGCATTGATACTGAAACTGGCCTTAGCCTGCGTCACGACTGAGAAAATGCCCGACTTGAAGTACAGCAGTTTTACTGCGAGTCCGGAGAGAGGTGTGGTGTTTTGCGTCGCGTTGGCCGCGTCGGCAAACCCCGCTGCATTCAGCAGCGTGACATAAAGAGTGCCCGTACCGTCGCCATTGGCAACATGATTGTAGTTGAGCTGCACGTAGGGATTATGATCCACAGGCACAACCATCGGTTCAGTACCCGATGCAAAGAAGCTGTCGTCGCTGTACTCAATTTCGAAGAAAGCACCCCCGGCTTGACTCACCCCAACAAGATTGTCGGGCGCAATTAGGAAGTTATCCTGATCCTCCATATAAGCGACAAACTGGCGCTCATACTCCCCATCACGAGCAGAGGTGCCGGCAATAATCTCTATGGGTATGGCACTGAGGTCTCCCTCTGCCGCATCGGCGATATTGGTCAACTTGGGAGAGGTTATCTCCACAGTCGCCGAGCCAACCGCCAGAGGCAGCGGCGTATCTGGCATACCGGGAGGGCTCAATGGCACGACAGCAAACCAACCGCCATCAAAAATGCTCATACCCGACAGGTTGGCCAAATCGACGCTCCCGTCAACGATACTGGCATTCAGACCGGACGCGTAATCAGGAAACGACTTGAACACGAATAATGCTTCGAGATCATG
>JAAENL010000529.1 GCA_024224435.1 Halieaceae bacterium | reverse complement strand
GGGCTTACCCTGTTCATCCAGGGCCATTTCTTCCAGGGTAATCGACTGTGCCTCGGTATTCTTAATACCCCGAAGCGAATGAATCTGGCAGCCTTCCTCGAGCGCCTCCTTAACCTCGAAATCATGCGCCGGCATCTGCTCCTGTGAGCGCCGATAAACGATGGTCGTGTCAACCCCGAGGCGAACGGCAGACCGGGCCACATCCATGGCTGTATTACCCCCGCCATAAACTGCAACTCGCCTGCCAAGATCAAGGCTTGTGGGATCCTCCTCTACCTGGCGCAACATCTTCAGCGCCAACGGCGCCTTTACCGACTCGTCACCCGGCAGGACCGCCTCTCGCGATAACTGCGCCCCGATGGCCACAAACAGGGCGTCATAGCCGCCTTCTTCCTTGGCCTTAAGCATATCTTCAATGTAGGTGTTCATCTGGAAGTTGACACCCATCTTCTCGATCCGCCTGATATCCCCATCCAGGGCTTCGCTGGGCAGGCGGTACCGGGGAATTCCGTAGCGCATCATGCCGCCTGCCTTTTCTGAGGCATCTGTAACGGTGACGGCATGACCCATGCGGGTCAGGTGATAGGCACATGACAGGCCTGCGGGGCCTGCACCAATGACCAAGACCTTCTTACCACTGGACTTGGTCTCGTATTTAGGCATCCAGCCCTGCTTGTTTGCCTCGTCACCGAGAAAGCGTTCTACCGCATGAATACCCACGGCTTCATCAACTGCGCCGCGATTACAGGCAACCTCACAAGTGTGATAACAGGCCCGGCCCATAACAGCAGGCAGGGGATTATTTTTGAGGATCTCCTGCCAGGCGCCTTCGTAATCACCCTCTTCTGCAAGGTATAACCAGGCTTGGATATTTTCACCCGCGGGGCAGGTGTTATTGCAAGGCGGTAGGCGATCGAGGTAGACCGGTCGACGCGTACGCCACGATCCGGTCTCGTTGGTCAGGCTAGTGCCAACATCGAGGGTGATAGCAAAGGG
>JAAENL010000528.1 GCA_024224435.1 Halieaceae bacterium | reverse complement strand
GAGATGGCAGGCACTAATGTACACGTCTGCTGCGTGCATCCCGGCGGAATCAAGACCAACATCGCTCGAGCTGCCCGCAGCAGTGATACGAAAACTAGCGCTGACGAACGCGCTGAGGCCTTTGATAAAGCAGCGGGCACACCGGCCGTTGATGCGGCCAAACAAATTATTGACGCCATAGAACAACGCCGGCCTCGTCTGCTCATCGGTAAGGACGCCCTGATCATCTCTTTAATAACACGCCTCTTTCCCGTCAGGTACCCACGTCTGATGGAGATCCTCGTCAAGGCAAGCTCGGCACTCCATCGATCATGACGGCCGCCAGCCACATTCTGGATAAGAGCAACGATACGCGCCAGCGCCTCTTGCTGACAGCACTACACCTATACGCAAAAGAGGGACTGCACGCCGTCTCTCTGCGCCGCATCAGCACAGAGGCTGGCTCGAGGAACTCCGCTGCCATGCACTACCATTTCGACAACAAACTGGGCGTCATACAGGCGCTGCTCGACATGGTAGCTCGGGAACTGGCGCGCATCGCTACTGCGCTGCGGGCTGAGCGTGGCGTCCCGCGCACGCTGCGCAGTAGCAGTCGCCACATACTGCGCCCACTTGTAGAACTACCCGGCCGTCAGCCCTGGGGCGCAGACGGTGCACGTTTTTTATCCAGGCTGGTCAGCGATAGTGATGAAGAGATCGCCGGTATGGTCAACGACATTACTGCACCCTTCTGGGAACGGCTGGACAAGGCGCTATCCGAGCAGCTCCCGGAACTGCCCACAAAAGTGAGACGACTGCGCCTGATGTTCGTAATCACTAACGTGGTGCATGGCGTCGCCGATGTGGCATGGTTACCGCGCACGCCGCTCGGTGACCTCAGCGATTTTGACGAAGACACCCTGCTGGATCACCTTGTGGACTACCTGGTCGGTGGCCTACAGGCGCCCAGCCCAATTCACGACTAAACATAACCAAGCAGAGAGTACACCATGACAGAAGCTGCACAAGACCAGATGTTTGACCTGACCCTGACAGATGAACAGCGTATGAATCGCGAAACCATGCAGCGTTTCGCCGCCGCAGAAATTCGCGATCTCAGCCGACTCGTCGATAACCGCGAGAGCGACGCCGAATCCTTTTACCCCAAGACAGCAGAGCTGGGACTGAATCTTCTTCAGATTCCAGAGGCACTAGGTGGCGCAGGCATGACGCGCTCACCGGTTTCAAATGCCCTCATCCTTGAGGACCTGGCTCACGGAGACCTCTCTCTGGCTCTGGGCGCAGTCAGTCCACTGGGCTTCGCCAATACCGTGCTGGACCAGGGCAGCGATGCCCAGCGTGAAAAATACCTCCCCCTGTTTTGCGAGGGCGGTTTTAAAGCAGCTACCACCGCCCTGCTGGAGCCGCGCGCCACCTTTGAACCCACCGAGCCCAACACAACGGCGGTGAAAAGTGGTACGGGCTACGCCCTCAGTGGCACCAAGTCCATGGTGCCACTGGGCATGAGCGCAGAACTCATTCTGGTGATCGCCAAACACGAGGATCAGACTCCAGCCGCGTTCATCGTCGAGGGCAATGCGGAGGGACTGACTCGCACGGCAGAGGAAAACATGGGTCTACTCGGAGCACAGCTAGCCACGCTGACGCTGGACGGAGTGCAAGTCCCCGCCGAAGCCATGCTCACTGATTTCGACCTGCAACGCTTTATCGACTTGTCTCGCCTGGGCATCTGCGCACTGGCGGTCGGCGCCTGCCAGAGCGTTTTGGACTATGCGATCCCCTACTGTAATGAACGTGTGGCCTTCGGCGAGCCCATTACAAACCGTCAATCTGTTGCGTTTATGATTGCTGACATGGCTATCGAAATTGAGGGTATGCGCTTGATGGCATGGCGCGCAGCGTCGCGTGCGGAGCGAGGCGAAGCCTTCCATGAAGACGCGTATCTGGCAAAGATTTTTTGTGCGAAACACGCGATGAAAATCGGCACAGACGGAGTGCAACTGCTGGGAGGCCACGGTTTTACCAAGGAGCACCCGGTGGAAATGTGGTACCGCAACCTGCGCGCTATCGACACTCTGGAAGGCGTAGCCAGCCTATAGGATAAATGAGACCGGGTTGAGAGCTTCTCATTCTGGCCCGATCAGACACGATTACACAGGAACCAAGACAATGATTAATTTGGAACTTTCAAACAAGCACGAAGAAACCTTCGCTCAGGTCATGATGCTGGCGGAACACATGATGCGCCCCTACTCGCGTAAGTACGACAAAGAGGAGCACACCTACCCCGTAGAAATGGAAGAGGTAAACAAACTCATTGCCGGAAACCGGGCCTCCGGCACAGGCAAAAGCAAGAAACCCGCAGCAGACGGCACGGTAGTCAACGGCGGCAATATGGGCTCGGTCGTCGGGCTGTTCGGCTTGTGTTGGGGTGACGTGGGTTTATTCCTCGGCATGCCCGGCAGCGGTCTGGGCAACGCGGCCATCACAGCAGTGGGCACACCAGCGCAGGTAGAAAAGTACGGGGGCAGCTATGCTGCCATGTGCATTACCGAGCCGAGCACCGGCTCCGACTCAGCCAATATCAGCACCACAGCGGTACTCGATGGCGAGGAGTGGGTTTTAAATGGCGAAAAGATTTATGTCACCGATGGCGATCGAGCCGATACGCTTGTCGTGTGGGCTACCCTGGACAAATCACTGGGCAAAGCCGCGATCAAATCCTTTATCGTTGAGAAAGGTACGCCGGGCTGCGAGGTAACCCGACTGGAGCACAAAATGGGTATTCGTGCCTCAGATACCGCTGCCATCAGCTTCAGTGACTGCCGTATCCCAAAGGATAATATCCTCGGCAGCGCAGAAGTCGCCACCGACGCGGAGGGCCGTAAAAAAGCCTTCGGCGGCGTGATGCAAACCTTCGACAACACTCGTCCGCCGGTCGCTGCTATGGCGGTAGGCGTGGCCCGTGCCGCACTGGATATGGCGCGTGCTCTGCTGAAGGAAGAGGGGGTTGAACTGCTTTACGACAAGAAGCCTGTCAACTTGAACGCGATTCAATCCGAGTTCAGCGAGCTGGAAGCAGAGTGGCAGGCAGGTCGCCTATTGGTGCTCAAAGCCGCCTGGATGGCAGACAACAAAATGCCCAATTCCAAGGAAGCCTCAATGTGTAAGGCCAAGGCCGCACGTGTGGGCAATCACATTACTCTGCGCTGTGTCGCACTGTGTCAGAGCTTGGGGTATAGCGAGCAGCACCTGCTGGAGAAATTTGCCCGGGACTCCAAAATTATCGATATCTTTGAAGGAACGCAGCAAATCCAGCAGCTCATTGTTGCCCGGCGCGTACTGGAGAAATCCTCGTCAGACCTCAAGTAATACGGCACGAAGCCGATGCCGACAAGCGCTTGTCGGAGTGTGAAAATCACCCGACACGCGTTTGCCTGGCAGCACAGTACAGAAGGATGACCACGGCAGCGCTTTAGCTCTGTGACAGCGGCGCTGATTGCCGCCGCCTCCTGCTGCCAAGGCAGCTACCGCCGGCACGCAAACACCCGATAAGCCAATGCGTATTCGTTAGCTGATTTTTTTCAGAGCGACACGCAGCGGTTCGGGTATGGGTACCGACCGGTTCATAGCGCGCTCAACAAAAACATGCACAAAATGGCCGTGCGCGGCAGGGTGGTTTTCGCCTTCCCGAAATATAGCAATCCCGTATTGCACCGAGCTGTTCCCCAGCTTATCAACCCGCAGGCCAGCTTCAATACGCTCAGGGTAGGTGATAGGCGAATGGTAATCACAGCCAGAATTCACCACATAACCGACCACCCTGCCGTCACTGATATCCATGCCGCCCTCTTCGATCAGGTATTGATTGGCCGCGGTGTCGAAGTAGGAGTAATAGGTCACATTGTTAACATGACCATAAATGTCATTGTCGGACCAACGCGTGGTTATCGGATAAAACACTTTGTAATTTTCGCGAGACGGCAATGAAGACTTACTCATGCTGTCTCTCCGTAGGCCGCACGGTAAATAGCCAGAGCATCATCGTAACTGACCTCCCGCGGGTTATTCACCAGCAGGCGCTGCTGCAACATGGCATCTTCAGCAAGCATCTCAAGGTCACTTTCCTTAACGCCGGCCTGGGCCAAGGTCGCCGGCAGGGCAACATCGCTAATCAGCTTGCGCAGCGCCGCGACCAAAGACGCCGTCCTGGATTCATCACTGCCCGTCAACGGTTCGCCAACCACCAGCTGCGCCAACTCTCCGTAGAGCGCGCTCGCCTGCGGAGCGTTAAACTCCAGCACGGAAGGCAGCACCAGGGAATTACTGAGACCATGGGGTATATGGTAGCGGCCACCCAGTGGGTACGCCAGAGCGTGCACCGCCGCCACCGGCGCATTGGCAAACGCCTGTCCGGCAAGACAGGCACCCAGTAGCATACTTTCACGGGCCTTCTCATCGTTACCCTTATCGACAGCGGTGCGAATATTCTCTGAAAGCAGCGTTAATGCATTGATCGCCAGATTATCCGATAGCGGATTTTTCTTGTGCTTTGATGTGTAGGCCTCAATCGCGTGGACCATCGCATCGACACCCGTCATTGCGGTCACACCCGACGGCAGGCCCAATGTAAGGGACGCATCCAATACCGCCACATCGGGCAGAAGCACCGGTGACGAAACCCCCGCCTTAGTGGTTTCGCCGGTGGTAATAATCGCTACCGGCGTCACCTCCGAACCGGTTCCCGCGGTCGTGGGCACCAACACAAGCGGCAGTCGCCCACCGCTGACCTGCCCGACCCCATAGATATCCTGCAGCGGCTGATCGCCGCCAAG
>JAAENL010000527.1 GCA_024224435.1 Halieaceae bacterium | reverse complement strand
TGGTCCATGGGCAATTTTGGAATAATGGAGCCACTGCTCAAGTGCATGAACAGGGCAGGTGCGATCGCTGGAACCGCGTCCGATCTCAACTTCACGCCACCCCGTCTTGCCCTTGATCCACAGGATAGCACCACCCTCCAATATCTCGACCCAGCCTTTGCCATCCTCTGTGTCGTCCTTGCCGACATCAAGCCCGACGATTTCCGAGCGCCTTAATCCGCCGGCATAGCCGATGAGAAGCATGGCCCGATCCCGCATGTCACGCAGTCCGAAGGTGAGGGTGGAAATCATCTCCAGAATATCTTCTGCAAGAACCGCTTCTTTCTGTTCTGGAGGCTTCGCGTGTTTGCGCCGGATACCAGCCAGCACCGTGGCAATGTGCCGGTCCTTACGGTCGAGGGAGAAACCTCTTTGTTGATAATTCCAGGAGAGGCCGGAGAGGCGCCGTTCAATAGTAGACACATTTAGTGTGTTAGCTGCGAGGGGAGGGGATCCACCTAGTGGGGATCCGTTTTTGGGCGACGCACATTCGGCGATGTAGAGCCCTATCAGTTGTGGGTTGGGGCAGGGGTCGTCACCAAGTGGCCCACTTAGTGGGTCTGCACCGCGACGCCGGCACCAGCTGGTAAAATGCGCCCAGTCTCTTTTGTAGGCTAAATTGGTGTTGTCGGCCATTGCCTGGCTGGCGTAATCGCGGGCGGTTTCGACAAGACGTTCGAGAGAGCCGGAACTGGCAACATTCTCCGGAACCGTGATATTGGTTTCCGCCTCACGGCGTGTGTCGTCGATCTGAGCGTTGATTGTCGTGCCATTGTCTTCTGAAGGCGGTTTTTCGCTGTTTTGTGCCATGTCTCAAGCATACTCTTATTACGTCCGATAATGCAATCTTATTGGACACACTTCGTGTGTTTAATGTGGGGCGGTTATCTATCTATTAGCTAGCATAAAGCGCCGTTATGCTTTACGCTAGATCGATGATTCGACCACCACCTTCCAATTCAACGACTGGCGCTAACGCGCCTCCCAAGCCCATACTACCGATATGGATCATGGACAGTTCCGCCTCCGAAACCTCAGAGTCTCCAGCGTTCAGGACCCTTGAAACAGCGGCGTTTGCCAGCGGCTCGGCGCTCGCTCTGCTACATGTCGCGCTGAACGAGCCTAACATTAATGTACCTACCAAACTATTACGAAACCGGTTGGCACTGCGCGCAGCCGCTCATTGCCTGAAACTGGAGGGTAGGATGGTGACTGAAGCTGACATTCGTGATGCCTATCT
>JAAENL010000526.1 GCA_024224435.1 Halieaceae bacterium | reverse complement strand
TGCGGGCAGTGCCGGGCACCGATGTTGTAAATGTTGACGGACTTGTCTCGGAAGAGGTCGAGGTTCGTGTGAGCTCGGCGCGTGCCGCCGCAGCCGGACAGACCGTCCGCAGCATCGCGTCCGTATTGGGTCGTTACGATACTAAATCATCTGCAGGACTTCTGGAGAGTAACCTCGGTCGCATGCAAGTTGAGATTACCGGGGACCTCGACAGCGTCGAGCGCGTTGCGCGAGTGCCCCTTGATGTTGGAGACCCTGCGCACCTGCTGCGAGTTGGAGATATCGCCGATGTACGGCGCGTGATCCGTCAGCCCGAGGAAGAGAAAGTTCTGCGCGCTGGACAGGAGCAGCTTGTCGTGGCGGTGCGAATGCTCCATACGGAACGAATTGGGCGCTGGCACGAGAGGCTGATGCGTGACGTCGAGGATTTCGATGCAGCCCTACCCTCCAACATCGAGCTCGATGTGATTTTCGATCAGCTGAACTATACCAACGAGCGTATGTCCCACCTGACTGGAAATATCGCCATTGGCTTTTTTCTGATCCTGTTAATTCTTCTGGTCACACTTGGTTGGCGTTCAGCGCTGCTGGTCGCTGCGGCACTGCCGCTGATGATGCTATTTACCTTCTTCTTGATGAACGTAACCGGTGTGCCCATTAACCAAATGTCCGTGACCGGGCTTGTGGTCGCACTGGGTATTACCGTTGATAACGCCATTGTCGTTGTCGATGACATTGCTCAGCGCCTTCGCCAGAACATTAGCAGACTCGCCGCCGTACAGGGGGCTGTTACGCATTTGTGGCTGCCGCTTTTAGGCTCGACAGCGACCACGATACTTGCGTTCATGCCAATTATTTTGCAACCCGGTGCTGCCGGCGAATTCGTTGGCGCACTCGCGCTCTGCGTTGTTTTCTCGCTGGTGGGATCATACCTGATCTCTTTCTCGCTCGTCGCAATCACCGCTGGCAAGATCGTTCCCCGCCAACACTTGGGAGGGTGGTGGCAACAGGGAATAGTTCTGCGTGGATTTTCGGATCGGTTTGAGACCATTTTACGCGCCGCTCTTAACCGGCCGAAAAGTGCGATAGCGCTGATTGTTATCTTACCAGGACTCGGTTTCTACGGCGTCTCGACTTTGCCCGAGCGTTTTTTCCCGCCGGTAGATCGCGACATGTTCACCATTGAAGTTATGCTGCCCACTCGCGCCAGTTTCGACAACACGGAAGCTGTAGTGCGCGAAGTTGACGCTATTCTGGCGGTGACCGAAGGCATTGAAGCGGTTGACTGGTTTATCGGAAAAAGCGCCGCGCCGTTCTATTACAATCTGATTGAAAACAGGTTCGGTGCGCAGAACTACGCCCAAGCAATGGTGCTGGCGTCCAGTGCCCAGCGCAGCGAACAACTTGTTGCTGATTTAGAGCAGCGTCTGCCTCCGCTGTTGACCGAGGCACGCATAGTCACCCGCAAACTCGAGCAGGGACCACCGGTGGATACGCCAGTGGAGCTGCGCATTTTCGGGCCAGACTTGGCAGTTCTGGAAGACATCGGCAATGATATCCGGCTGATGCTCAGTAATCTGCCAAGCGTTACGAACACGGTAGCTTCTTTAGGCGAGACCATCCCGACGATCAATCTACAATTGAAAGAGGAAGTTTTAGCCGGGACACCGCTGAATCCACTCGCCTCCGCTAACGTGCTGCGTGAAAATCTCGACGGAATTGTGGTCGGCGCACTGCTTGAAGGCACTGAAGAAGTCCCTGTGCGGGTGAGATTGGCAGCCAACGAGCGACGCACTGCACGAGATTTACAGAATCTCAACGTTGTTTTCAGCCCTGATAGTTCCAGATTCAGTGCGACCTCGCTGCAAAGTGTAGCCGAGATGTCGATTGAGCCGCGAATCATCAGTATCGCCCACCGTGACGGTCAGCGTATCAATACGGTGGGCGCCTATCTTCGCTCTGGCGTTCTGCCCGACGAGGTTGCCAGCGACCTGCAGGCAGTGATCGCGGACAATGACTACCGACTGCCGCCCGGCTACCGGATGGAATTTGGCGGTGAACTTGCCAAACGCAGTGAGTCTGTCGCCGGCCTGGCCGCACAGATACCCCTTATTTTTGTCATGCTGATTGTGGTACTGGTCGTATCTTTCAATTCTTGGCGTTTGTGCTTGTTAATTCTCAGCGTGGCCTTTTTAGCAGTAGGACTTGGCATGCTGAGCCTCGCGCTTTCTCGGCAGGCGTTTGGCTTTCAGGTGATTGTTGGTCTATTGGGCTTGATGGGGCTTGCAATCAACGGGGCAATCGTAATTCTCGCTGAGCTACGCGCCTCTCCGACAGCGCTTTCCGGAGACTACGATGGGATCGTAGCCGCCATCCTGCATTGCACTCGACATATCACCTCGACAACTATCACTACTGTTGCAGGCTTTCTCCCCCTGTTGCTCGGCGGCGGTTTGTTTTGGCCTCCTTTTGCCACGGCCATCGTCGGAGGAACCGTGTTGGTAACGCTGTTGTCATTGATATTCGTACCGTGTGTGTTTCTCCTTATGGTGAAAAAGAAGCCCTTTGAGGTATCTTTGCCGTCGTCCGGCTCAGCGACCCTTTGAGCCCGCCTCATCGATTTGAATCACCTCATCCCTCGCTTCCTGACTCTCCTCGTTCCATGCGACCCCTCTACTTGACTATTCTCAGACTGTCAGATGCTGCGGAGAGCATCAGGCATCACTTCACGGTGGACAACCGGATAGAGCTATGTCGCTTGTCGCTTGCGATCTTTCTGGGATCACCTTTCTGCCTCAATAGTGAACGCCTGACGGAGTGCTTTGCTGCTATTTTATCTCGCTTGGCTTATAGATAGACATTCACAACATCACCATCTGGATCCACCGCCCACGACAGGAAGAGCGGCTTGACGTTGATCTGAATGATCCGGTACAGCGGCGAAAACTCCGTCTATACATCAGGTATTGCCGTTGCCCGAATGCTTTCATTTGAGCCGCCACGCGAGAGGTGCGTTCAACTTTAATGCGCCAGAGAT
>JAAENL010000525.1 GCA_024224435.1 Halieaceae bacterium | reverse complement strand
TACGCCACCGCGGTCGATGACGGCCACAATGATGACAGGACAATCGACTCGCTCGGCAAAACCCATGTTAGCGATATCCCTGTCACGCAGATTGATTTCTGCGGGGCTCCCTGCCCCCTCGACCACTATATATTCATAACGCTGCGTTAGGCGGCGATAGGAATCCAGCACCGCCTCCATCGCGCTCGTTTTGAAGTCGTGGTAGGCGCGCGCATCGAGGTGAGAGACGGCGCGCCCATGAATGATGACCTGTGCGCCGGTGTCACTGGTTGGCTTTAGCAGAACCGGATTCATATCCGTATGTGGCTCCAAACCACAGGCCTGCGCCTGCAGGGCCTGAGCACGACCGATTTCGCCACCATCCACGGTAACGGCACTGTTCAGTGCCATATTCTGTGGCTTGAAAGGTGCGACTCGGCAACCACGGCGCGCCAACACCCGGCATAGTCCCGCAACAAGAATACTCTTACCTGCGTCTGAGGTAGTGCCCTGTACCATCAGTGTACTGCTCGTATTGGGCTTTCCCGACAAGGGCGAACTCCCTGAATCCGACAAATGACCGACATACATCGCCGCTGCCGCCGGCGATCATGACTGTAGAGAAGGAGGATAATGAGAAAGGGAGTGCAGCATCTGACGCTGAACGACCTTTACCGAAGCCCTCCGCTTCGTTGCCGCTTACATCAGGCTGGTATCGGACTCTCAGCAATGCGCTGACAACCGTTGCGGGGGCAGCGGTGGCGCCTATCATCCAGACCCACACTTCCCATTTAGCCGGGAAACGTTGATTTTCAACGCCTCACCAAGCACCTGACGTGCGTTTAAACTGTAGGGATTTACCCCCTCAATGTCAATCCAGCGCGGGGGCGTAGGCAGCCACGCTGCGCTTTGATAAGCTCAACACCCGACGCACTTTATTCGATCGCGTATAACGGAGACAGCGACTATGAAACCAGAGACCATTGCCCTGCATGCTGGCTACGAGGGCGACCCAAGCACCAATTCGGCGACCACCCCGATCTACCAAACCACATCATTCACCTTTAACGACAGCCAGCACGGGGCAGATCTGTTCAACCTTGCCGTGCCCGGAAATATCTACAGCAGAATCATGAATCCCACCAACGCGGTGTTGGAGCAACGCCTGACAGAACTAGAAGGAGGCGTTGGCGCACTTGCAGTAGCCTCTGGCATGGCAGCGATACGTTACGCGATTGAAACCATCGCGGAAGCGGGCAACAACATTGTCAGCACCTCACAACTTTACGGTGGCACCTATAATTTATTTGCACATACATTCCCCCGCCAAGGAATTGAGACCCGGTTTTCCGCCGCGGATGATTTTGCCAAAGTGGCCTCACTGATCGATGAAAATACACGCGCTCTGTTTTGCGAATCTATCGGCAATCCGGCAGGCAATATTGTAGACATCGAACGATGGGCAACTATCGCCCACGATGCCGGCGTCCCGCTCATCGTGGATAACACGGTAGCGACACCCCTGCTCTGCCGCGTATTCGATTACGGCGCGGATATTTCTGTGCATTCTCTAACAAAGTATATCGGCGGTCACGGTACCACTATCGGAGGCGCTATTATTGACTCAGGAAAGTTTGACTGGGCCGCGCACAGCGACCGATTCTCTATAATGACTACCCCGGACCCTTCCTATCACGGCGTGGTATACACTGAAGCCATGGGCGAGACCGCTTACATCGGTCGCTGTCGAGTGGTGCCATTGCGCAATACGGGCGCTGCGTTATCACCCAACAGCGCGTTCCAAATCATGCAGGGACTTGAGACTCTCTCCCTGCGGATGAAAAAGCACTGCAAGAACGCCAAGAAAGTAGCCAAGCATCTGGCGCAGCATCCGCAGGTCGAGTGGGTAAACTACGCCGGACTCCACGACAGCCCCTACCGGGACAACTGCAAGAAGTTTTGCGGCGGCAAAGCCGCAGGCATCCTGAGCTTTGGCATAAAAGGTGGCAGCGAGGCAGGAGCACGCTTTATCGACGCGCTGGAGATGATCCTACGTTTGGTGAATATTGGCGATGCGAAGTCGCTGGCCTGTCATCCCGCGAGCACTACGCACCGGCAACTGAATCCTGAAGAGCTGGCCTCTGCCGGCGTCAGCGACGACATGGTCCGACTTTCAATCGGCATTGAGCACATCGATGATATTCTTGCTGATATCGATCAGGCCCTCGCTGCAGCCGCAGGGTAAACCAGCGCTGTTGAACAGCAAAGTTCACTGCTGGATTGCCACGCTCTGCGGGGGTGCGCCGCGTTCGCCGATGCTGCAGGGCGCCCGCCGACTCGCCGGTTTCGGAACGGAGACATTAGCGAGCTGCAGTAACGGATACCGGCACTGATTTAAATTGAGGGGTGTGACTACGTGGGTCCAAAGCTCGTGTCGTTAGGCAGTTCGCTTCCGGATAGTACGCAGCGACACAGCGCCGCGGCAAGTCAAAGCACTTTACGCGAAGTCCTTTCATCACTCCGTTATCAGACTGTACATCCACCAGGCTACCCTCACTCACACCAAGCTCTTGCAGATCAGCTACGTTCATCAGGACGGACCAGCGATCGCTGACCCCGCGATAGCTATCCTCTTCCTCATAAATAATCGAGTTAAATTGCCCCTCGCTGCGGATACTCAGTAGCGTAAAAAGGTGCACCGACGCTGGCGCTGACAGAGCCTTGTGCGTCACGAACTGCGCACGGCCATCAGCCATTTGAAACCGGGGCGTATGCAACAATCGATTCCCGACGAAAAACTCCTGACGTGCGACATCGATATCTGCTAACGCTTCCATCCCGGGCACCACCGCCGCAATCGCCTGACGCACTTTACGATGCTGCTTGAATTCAGAAAAATCAATGGCCGCGTCGGGTAGCAGACGAGCTCCGATGTCTGCGAGAATATCAACTTCTGAGCGCACCGAAGCGATACGATTTATGCCACCGTCACTCAAGCGAACGTAGTTGAACATCGACTCCTGTGTGGTGGGCTCTGGCTCTTCATCTCTGGCACATACAGGAAGCACCAGACTTTCTCCCGCATCCACTCCCGTCACATGACTGCGGTTTAGTGTTGTCGTCAGATACAGTTTGAAATCGATATTGTCCAAAGCCCGGGCAGCCCAGTCACTGTCGGGGGTCGCCTCATAAAGATTGCCGCCCATCATCAAAGCCGCGTCCACATCGCCGGCATGAGCCTGCTCCAGAGAAGCCATGGTGTGTCTACCCTTTTCGCGGGGCAAAACAACACCGAGCCGCTCCTCCATACGCGAAAATACCTGCTCCGGCAGCACCGGTTTAACGCCAATCGTGCCTATGCCCTGGACATTACTATGGCCTCGCAATGGCAAAAGCCCTGCATTTCGACGCCCCACCATGCCCCGCAGTAGGGCGAGGTTGCTAAGCCACTCGATATTATTCACGCCGTGGCAATGGTGCGTCATACCCATGCCCCAGGCAAAAATCGTGGCCTTTGAATTCGTATAAGCTGTCACTACTTCATGCAATTGCGCCTGACTTACGCCACACTCAGCCAGCAACTCGCTTGTCTGCAGACCCGATAGATACTGCTGCAGTAAACTGAAGTCGCGGGTATGCGCATTGATGAATGCTTCGTCAACAGCATTGCGCTCCACAAGCTCTTTGGCAATCGCGCTAAACAGAGCAATATCTGTGCCCGCGACAGGCTGGAGATAGGTACTGGCAACCTCATCACCACCCTTAATCAAGGAACTCGCCATTTTTGGCGCTGCAAAGCGGACCAGTCCCGGCTCCTTGAGGGGATTTATAACCACTACCTTGCCACCACGCCGACGCAATTCGATCAGTTTGTGCAGTAACCGAGGATGATTTGACGCGGGGTTGGCACCGACCAGAAAAAACAGATCGCAGCCCAAGATATCCTCAAGTTCGATTGTCGAGGTGCCTGTACCGATAGTGTTCGCTAATGCCTCGCTGGTTGCCTGATGGCAGTAGTACGAACAATTACTTACATTGTTAGTGCCGTAAAGCCTCGCCAGGAGCTGCAGAACAAAACCCGCTTCGTTGGAAGATCGACCTGAACTATAAAAAAAACTTCGCTCTGGCACGCATTTCGTAAACCCATGTGCGGCACGGTCCAGCGCCCAGTCCCAATCCACTGTCCGGTAGCGATCATCTCCGGCCGCCTTATGGATTGGCTGCCCCAATCGACCGAGATGCTCAAGCTCATGGGCAGTAAGGTCTCGAAAATCGCTCAGGCTGTGCTTAAAAACCGCTTCAGGAATGGGCCGCTGAATATCGGTAGATTGGGCTTGAATACTTTTATTGCAGACAGAGGGAAATTCGTCCAACTCATTCGTCATACCACCGCGCTGGCCACCCATGCCAAGGCCGCAGGCCTTACAGGTGTTTTTCGCACCGAGTGCTCTTGCGGAATCGAGCAAACCTATCTGGGCAGCCGTCTTCAGCGTGTAAAGTATTTTCTTGGTGCCACCACCAATCACTGCCATCGATTGCCACCCGGAAATCTGTATAACTAGCGCGAGATACCTCCAGACTACACCAGCGCGTGAAGAGCAGGTACCCCTATTCTGTGAGAGGAGCCACCTTTTATTATTCACGTTAAACGTCGCTAAGACGTTGACAGCACTCGCGCGTTAATTAGGCAGGGCGTTA
>JAAENL010000524.1 GCA_024224435.1 Halieaceae bacterium | reverse complement strand
TGTCACTGATTGTGGTGGCTGGCTTAACCGATAGCCCCGTATTATCGTTGAGCGATGGTGGCGAAAGCGGTCAGCCTTTTGTCGTCTATGGCTATACTTGGGCGGACCCGAGCAATAAAAAGAGTGGGAAAAGCCTCGCGCGTCCCCTGGAAGGCCGGCTTGGTGCGAATACCGCATTTACATCAGATCAATGGCCCAAGGTGCCCGCCTGGGATTTACCCTTCGACGAGGATAACCAGTTTGCTGAATTGCTGGATGGTTACAGCGGCAGCCCAGTGTGGGATCCGCATAACGAGTCAGTCATTGCGGTCGTCAGCCATCGCCGCGGTAAAAAGATGGGCTACGCCATTGCGGTATTAAATCTGCTGAAGCTCTATGCGCAAGCCGCGGACTTTTTCCGGCCGAATGTATCGTGTCCTTCCGGCAACCGTGCGTGCCTAATGAAGGCGCAGTTCATATGATGTAGCGTTGCCGCTTGCTTGCCCCAAGAATAATTGATAGCTGCCCAAAATATTTCTGCGGGACACGCCAAGCTTGATGCGTTATAAAGTAGCGCATGAAGCCGGCCGATACGACAACACGCTACAGCGGCAGATCATTCGCCGCTCAGGACATTGAGCGAATTCGCCATCTGATCCGAGACCACCCGCAGGCGAATCGCCAACGTCTTTCTTATCTGGTGTGCGAGGCCTTTGACTGGCGCAAACCCGATGGGGGTTTGAAAGACATGAGCTGCCGGGTGGCGCTGCTGCGCATGCACCGCCAAGGGCTGATCGCGTTGCCGCCCCCGACGCGTAAATTCAACCCCTGTCGCGGGTTCACCCGGCGCACGGTGCGGGCCGAGCCCCAGGGGCGGTTCGAGGCGCCGGTGCATGAAGTGGAAGATCTGCATCTTGAGCAGGTGCAGCGCCAGGACAGTGCGCTGTGGAATGAATACATCGATCGCTATCACTACCTGGGCTATAAACCCCTGCCCGGAGCCCAGTTGCGGTATTTTGCCTATGCCGGGGCGCGGCTGGTGGGGGTGTTGGGATTTGGGGC
>JAAENL010000523.1 GCA_024224435.1 Halieaceae bacterium | reverse complement strand
GGGCGCTGTTGATGACGTCAGCGAGGCCATTCAGAGCCTAATCGATAGCGGTGAAGTCACTACCGATTCCTGATCGAACTGGGCTATGATGAATCTGCGTCACCCCCTGGATGGCGGGGATTTTCTTTTTTTGAGGGTGCCAGATGCCGTACGTTAAACGCAGCGATTCGGGCGAGATTATCGCAATCAGCCAGCAGCGCACGGAGGGCTTTGACGATGAGGTATCAGCCAGTAGCCCTGAGCTTGGTGCCTTTCTTCAGGCAATGGGTCGTGACGACGCGCCGCTGAGTGCAACGGATAAGGATTTTATTCGTGTGCTGGAGGACGTAGTGGAATTGCTCATCGGCAAGGGTGTCATCCTGTTTACTGAACTGCCCACGCAAGCGCAAGAAAAGATACTGCTGCGGCGGCGTCTGCGTTCAGAGACCACCGGCCTGTCCAACCTGATTGGTGAAGATTGACAGGACTGCAGCGACGCAACCAACGATCAACTCGCGAGGGAAATCCCGGGCCCGGTGGCACCGTCGATGCCCAGTTCTTTCAGCGCCATCCACTCCTGCTCGTTTTGTACGCCCTCGGCGATCACCCGCACTCCGATCGTGTGACCCACGGTGCAGAGCGTGCGCAGCAATGCCTGGTTACCCGGGTTGGCGTCCACATGGCGCACAAAGCTGGCGTCGACCTTGAGGTAGTCCAGACCTACATCGTGCAGTGTCCCCAACTTGGCCAACTGGTGCCCGATATGTTCTATGCCTGCCCGGCCGCCGTGGGCCTTGATTCGGGCGGTGAGTCGTTTAAAGTTCTCCGGGAAGCGGAAGGCCGCGGACTCGGGAGTTTCGATCCATAGCTGGCTCATTGCACCTGTCCTTTTTTCCATGACATTTTCGGCCCAGCTGATGAAACTACTGTCGGCAACAGCGGCAACAGATAAGTTGACGGCAGTGGGATGACCCGTGTTGTCGATCTCATCCAATGCGAGCTCAAATACCCGTTTGTCCAGCTCGTCGGCAAGCTCCACTCGATGGACCCACGGCAGGAACTGCCCAGCGTTCCATGTCTCGCTGTCTACCTGCAAGCGAACGGGTGCTTCGTAATGTATCAGCCGGTTGTTCGCGTCCACTACCGGGAATTTCGCCAGGGAGAACTCTCGGTTGGCAATTGCTCTTTCCAGAATGCTACGCCAATGTTCCGCCTGTTCATGCACAGGCCGCAGGAGGACGTTGGCGGGATGCGCTTGCACAATAGTTGAGGAGCCCTCGCGTTCTGAGGCAATCAGCACACCATCGAGTCGAGACAACAACGCAGATACACTATCCTCTAACTGATACTCGGTTGTTCCTCCGGGCAACTGCACCTGTTTTCCTGTGTCGTGATCTTCCAGCACAGCAGACATTGCGCCCTGCACGTCGCTACCCAGGGTAGCCGCATCTTGCAGCCGGGGGGCGATAACGGCAAAGTCCGATCCGTTAAGCCGTGCAGCTGACCAGCCGTTGTGCTGAACCACAATACGGTTGAGTGCACTACCCATGTCGTGCAGCAGAACGTCGATAGCTTTGCGGCCAAACTCCTTGTTGAGGTTGCTTAAGTTAGTAACACGAACGATGCACAGAGAACCGGAGGATCTGTCATCGTTGCTTTGCAGTGCTGATTCCAGAGTGCGTAAGAATGGCTCCCGGTTGTACAGCCCTGTAATTTTGTCGACGTGGGATTCCCGCTGCAGATTTTGCAGCCGCTTGGTCTCCTGCCCCAGCATTGATTTCACACGAGCTGAGAGGTCATTCATCGCTTTCACCAGCTGCTGGAACTCCAGGGTGCGGGGTTCATCTGTATTGGTGATGAATCGCCGTTCTCCGATTGAGCGAGCCTGCTCCACGACCATGTCCAGCGGGTTGAGTATCCGCTTCAGCAGGATGTTGCTGGCGACGCCGGCTACCAAGGCAGTTAGCAAGAATAGCCCGGTCAGCAAGTAACTACTTTCCCATAATTCTTCGTAAGCAAAGCGAGATTGACTGCGTAGCGTCAACGTACCTATTTGCTCCCAACCTGCCTGTACATTGGCAATTCCGGTCTCGGCATTGATGGTCAGCAGGCGGACGAACCAGCCGGGTGCATTGGCTACCACCCCATCTGCTGCTTTGCGAATGACGGTTTTACCCTCCGGATTCACCAGCTCGATCAATTCGTAATAACCCGTGTCAAATTTAGCGGCGACAGTCAGTTTGAGAAGGTCAGTGTCTGTGCCCTTTTGTTCAAGGAATAGAGCGAGGTTGTTGGCGTCATCCGTATTCTTCAGGCTCAGTTGCTCGGAGAGGTAGTCTCTGGCCGATAATGTAGTGATGACAATACTGACAATGAGTAAGCTGGTCAGCAGGACAATGATCGCCGCCCAAAGCTGCTTATGAAGCGACATGATTAAGCTCCTTTATCATTATGAGGTGCATTTTAACCCAATCCCTCCTCGGCGGCTCGCCTTAAGAGATCGCGCCAACGAGAAAGCCGGGACTCCGGTTCTCGACTCGCGGGATTTCGTGCGCCGCCCACCCAAATACCGAGGCTGTTGAAACCGTAAACCGGCGTCAGGTCACTGCGTTGTGAGGCGGGCAGGATCTCCGTTACCAGATTGTCCAGAATCAGTGGGTCGGCGTTGGCGCTCGGATAGTAGGCAAGGACCATGTGTGCAGTGAGTGCAGGCCCGCCCTCACTGGGTAATTGCGCCTTTACGTAGGTGATTCTCAGTTGGCTGCTGTCGACCCCCGCCAGAATGAGCGTGATGTACTTGGCGATCGCGAAATCCTCGCAGTCGGCCATGCCGCGGCCCATTGTCTCCAGCGGAGTTGCCCAGTAGTCCGGGCGGCCCCAGGTGTCGGGGTCCTGTGCCCACTGAATTCGGGTATTAAAGAAACGGTTAGCCTCGATCAGCTTGTCTTCGTGGGAGAGTCGCTGCATGTTTTCTATGGCGGCTTCCCACTCATCGACCAATCTGACGGTTTCCGGACCGTAGCGGGAATATGCCAGTTTCTGCATCACCGCATAGTCTGCCTGGGCGACGGCCAGTGTCACCGTAAGCAGGGCGATAGCGAATATCGCCGAGGCGCGACCGGTCCGCGCAGGTAGTGTCAGTAATGGCACCGTTAGGGGGTCTCACGCCGGTTTATAGAATAGGGCCGTCCGCTTGCTGCCAGCGGGATCGTCCCTGTAAGTGCTCGATATTACCGCATATTTGCCCCAAGACTGCATTTTGCTGCCCCCCCTGGGGCAATAGGACACGAAATTTGTGACTTGGGTCTTGAAATACGCGCTGCATGGTTTATTCTACTGGGCTACCATTTTTTCGCGTTATCAACAGGTATCTATAACTTTTTGTTATAACGCGGGAAAAAGCTGTCCACTCAAAAAATCAATAATGTGAGTGCGGCGAGGTTGGATAATACAATTTAGGGGGAAGGATATGTTTTTCGTCAAAGGCGGGGGAATTGGCGCATTGTGGGTTGCGCTATCGATAGTGGGCATTGCTCAGGCTCAGGCACAGACGGAGCCGGCAGACGTGCCCGTCGAAATCAACGATATACGGGGGGCTATTACCAAAGGGGTCATGATAAGCCCTCGGGTGAACGCCGATTGGTTTAACTTTGCGGCAATCGGAGAAGCCGAGCGCGGTGCATTTGGCGGGTATCTGCCAAGCGCAGACCTGTCTGCCACCGTCGGCCGCGAAAAGCGCGACACGCCGCTGATTGATTTGGGCAGCTATGGCTATGATGCAACCCGGTTTTCTATCACTCAGATGCTGTTCGATGGCTTCGCGACGCGCGACGAGGTTGCGCGCCTCGGTTATGAAAAACTTTCCCAGTACTACATCTTCAAGCGCGCCTCCGAGGAGGTCGCCCTGGAAGTTGCAGTGGCCTACCTTGAAACATTGAAGTTCCAGGAACTGGTCGGTTACGCAGCGGATAACCTGAAAGTACACCGCCAGATTCATGACCAGATTGCAGAGCGCGCCGGCGGCGGTGCCAGTGCAGGCGTAGATCTTGACCAGGCTGTTGCACGGGTGGGGCTGGCTGAGACAAATCTGGTGACAGAGATTGCGAACCTGAATGATGTCGGTATTCGCTTTGAGCGCCTGGTCGGCATGGTGCCCAGCAGCAAGCTCACGATGCCGGAAATGCCCGGTAATGATATTCCCAAGATGCGGGCGAATGCGCTGGACGTGGCTTATAAAAGCAGCCCTGTTATCAATGCGGCCATCGAAAATCTGCGCGCATCTCAGGAAGCTTTAAATGCCACCAACTCACCCATGATGCCTCGGCTCGACCTGCGCTATCGCAAAGACATCGAGCACGATACCGATGGTATCAGCGGCAAGTTTGATGAGGAGGCCATAGAGCTGGTGCTGACCTATAACCTTTATCGCGGTGGTGCCGATGCTGCGCGCAAACGCGAATTTTATAACCTCTATTACGCTGCCATTGAAGAGCGAAAGCAAGCTTGCCTGAATGTACGGCAGCGCGTTAGTAACGACTTTAACGACATGGCCAACCTGCGTCAGCAGGTGGTCTTAACGGATGTCAGTATGCGCGCCCAGGACAAGACGCGGGTCGCCTATCGGGATCAGTTCAGGCGCGGCGAACGCTCTCTGCTGGATTTGTTGGATAGTCAGAACGAGTATTTCGACAGCCAGCGCGCGCATATCGCGGCGAAGACCGATTTGCTAGCGGCAGAGGCCAGCACGCTGTCCAACATGGGGATGTTGCTTGCATCGCTCGATGTGAGCGGGGTGAACTCAGAGAAAATCGCGGCCATGGATCTGGATTTGACACGTGATCCTATGGATGAAAATACTCACGCACTGTGCCCGCCCGAGCCGAAGCCGATGGTGACCATGGAGGATGCCTTGGCAGAACTGGCTG
>JAAENL010000522.1 GCA_024224435.1 Halieaceae bacterium | reverse complement strand
TCCCTTCTTGATGGGTTCCATTGCAAAGACGCCTAGTCCTTTGCCCGCTGATTCCTTGACTTCATAGGAAAAGCAAAAGCCATCATCTTTGTCACTCACCTTGACTTCTCCTCAAGTTGACTAGTTTTCGGCAAAAATGGCACCTTCCAATTGATTATAGCAGACATCGGCAGCATCGCCACAAGTGGGCCGTTTGGGCACCAGCACTCTTATGTCCTTTGTCAATGTTCCACCCCATGTTTGTTTATTCTCGCAGCTTCTCGATACGGGTTTTTGGATTGGTGGATCGTGCAGAAGAGAGGGCGGGACCTGAAGACGTCGGTGATCAAACTCTTATTCGCGGGTCTTGAACCGCATTTCCGTTTGTTCGTCCGGGGCTTTCCCTGTCTAAACGCGGGCGTCGATCAAAGATCGGCCACATAGTGCTATCGGGAGTTCCCCTGCCGTGGTCCCGCCCTCACCGCTGCACGATTATATTATTTCAGCGCTAGGGGCTGTGGGGCGGTGAAGCCCTCATATTGCGCAGGCGGTCCACAGCCCCGGATTACAATTTCAGTGTTCATGGTGTGCCCGTGACCTCACGATCTACCGCCCAGATGAATGCAGATAGTTCCCGGGCAATAGCTGTAGCAACGATGGTCGATCGTTTACCGTTTCTGGTGAGTGTTCTGAAACGCCCGCACAGCCGCGTCTGCGCCTTCCATGCAATTTCGCGCACGGGCCTGGGTACAGCCTCGATTTTTGCCTGTTTCTCCTTGCTGACCCGTGCAGGGAACCGGTAGCTCCAGGCCGATTCAACCAGCATTCGCCGTGCCCGGATATTACCGGCCCTGGTAATGTTCCCCCGTCTGACACTGTCTCCCGTCGAGCGTTCGGAGGGGACAAGGCCAAGATAGCCCATCAATTGGCGCGGGCTTTCAAAGCGCGACAGATCCCCGATCTCGGCCAGGAAGCCAACCGATGTGATCAGATCAATGCCTCGCATGGCCTGCAGTGCCACGACGTTTTGTGCCAATGACCAATCCGGAACCGCCTCGCGGATTGCCTGTTCAAGCCGGTCAGAGCGTTCCTTGGCCTGTCGCATGGCACCCATTAGTTCCTCGAATGCAATACGCTGTTCAAGATGATCAAGCTTACGACTGGCAAGCCAGTTGAGATGTGCCTTGCCCCACGTCTTCTTGCCTGGATAATGCAGCCCGATGCGCAGCAGGAAGCCGGATATTTGCTGACGTTTGCTCCTGAGATCCTTCTGCGCCACTTCGCGGGCGCGCGACAGTTCGCGCATCGCTTCGTGGCGTTCATCGGGAACCCAGACTGCGGTGAGTTCACCGGCCCTCAGAAGTTTTGCCATCGCCACCGCATCGCGTCGGTTGGTCTTCACCCGGTCTCCTGGCTTTGCGGGGATCAGCGACGGGGCGACCACAATGCAATCATGGCCGAGCGATTTGATCAGCCGATAAAGACCATAACCCGTGGGACCGGCCTCATAGCAAAAGGTCAGATGGCCGTATCTTGTCTCCAGTTTCATCACCAGTTTCCGAGTGGCCGCATCGGTGTTGGCTATCTCGCCGAAGTAACGCACTTCACCGTCGCGTCCAGCTTCCGCGATTGCCACTGCATTCTTCAGCTTGGCAACATCCAACGCTACAAAAACTTCACTATAATCTATCACGGCTCGTCCTCCTTGCATGAGGCTCGGCCCGGCCAATCCGGGCAACCCTCGCCATACCATTGAGGGCGAGCCACCGCAGGTAATCAAGGACATACGGTCTAAATCGCTTCGCGATAATTGGCGAGTTGAGCTGGGTTTGTGTTGAGTAGGAAAGTGTTGCGCGTGGTTTGGTGACGGGAGTGATCTGTTGATTGAGGTGCTTT
>JAAENL010000521.1 GCA_024224435.1 Halieaceae bacterium | reverse complement strand
TCCCGTAAAATCTACGAATTGCCCATAATCGTCTGGTGATTATGGGCAAGCTCAACCCCGATTTTGAGCCCCTTTACCCGCTGGTTGGCGGCGAATCCCCCCTTTTTCCCTGTTTTTTTGTCCCCAGTCCGTGACGCTCACTATTTTTGGTGGTGGCGGTTTTTGACTGAGTCTGGCCCATGTCCATTATTCATAGATTCCCCCTTAATAATCCTTGAAAATCCTAAGTTGACACCACGATTTTCAAGGATTATAATGAGATAATGATCCCAAGACCAACCGTAATAGACAACATCGACCGTACGCTTGGCGTCCATCCAATTGCCACTCTGCTTGGACCTCGCCAATGTGGCAAGACAACAGTTGCGAGATTGATCGCAGCGCAGCGGCCGGAGCGACAGCCGGAGCGACAGCCGTACACCTATTTCGATCTCGAGAACCCCGTGGATGTCCGCCGCCTATCCGCACCGTTGACCGTGCTACAGTCCCTGTCTGGGTTGGTGATCATAGACGAAGTGCAGCGACGACCGGATCTATTCGAGCTACTGCGAGTGCTGGTGGATCGGCCACAAAACCCTGCACAATTCCTGCTACTTGGTTCGGCTTCCCCCCAGCTTATTCGGGGCGTTTCAGAATCGCTCGCCGGGCGTATCGGATTCATAGACTTGTCCGGTTTTGATCTCACTGAGGTAGATGAATTCGAACGTGATCGTCTGTGGATACGGGGGGGCTTTCCCAGGTCTTTTCTGGCCGCCGATGATTCTGCCAGTATGATGTGGCGCCAAGATTTCATCCGAACCTTTCTCGAACGGGATATTCCCCAGCTTGGCATTAATATCCCGGCGGAAACGCTGAGACGTTTCTGGACGATGGTCGCTCACTATCATGGGCAGGTATGGAACGCAGCGCAGTTCGCCCGTTCGCTCGGCGCCTCCGAAGCGACGGCGCGGCGCTATCTTGATATCCTTGCCGGCGCCTATATGGTGAGAATACTGCCTCCCTGGTTCGAAAACATCAGCAAACGTCAGGTCAAATCGCCCAAGATATACATTCGGGACAGCGGCATTCTGCACGGACTCCTGCAATTAACCACTTTGGCAGACCTGCAATCGCACCCCAAGCTTGGCGCATCGTGGGAGGGTTTCGCCATCGAACAGATCATCGGGCTGCTTGATACCCGCGATACCTACTTCTGGGCCACCCATGGCGGTGCGGAACTGGATCTGTTGGTGCATATCGGTGGCAAACGTTATGGCTTCGAGTTCAAGTATGCGGATGCGCCAGGAACAAGCCGTTCGCAGCGTATCGCTCTGGAAGACCTGGCGCTCGAACATCTGTGGGTGGTATACCCGGGAGATCAGGAATATGCTCTCGACGAAAAAATTACCGTCATTCCGCTCGACGCCATCCCCCGGCTGGCCGGCAATTGGCGCTGACCGCCAACGTCAGTTTTCGCTCCAACCCCTGGTTCAGTTTCTCCACCAGCCGCGGCCGCTCCACCAGGTTACTGACGACCCGGGGGCGGTGGAGTTTCGTGCGGATGAGGGTGGTTGCTTCCAAGTCGATGTCTGTTTGGGTGGCGTTCGTTCTCACTATAGTGGGTTCGCTGAACTAAAATGGCGCCCAATCTGTGCGATCAAGCCACTCCTCCGCCTCGCTCGCTGTCCAAACCAGGTGGAGTGCGGCCGCCAGTTGGCCTATTGTGGTTTTTGGTCGCAACCAAAGGATTCCCCAGTGTGATTCTCCTTCCGCTTGATAATGCTCGGCCAAATGAACAGGAATGGTACTACGATTGTCGGTGACAAACAACCGTTGGTGAACTGCAAGGTAACGGAGAATGACAGGATCAGAAGTGCCTAGATCAGGTGCTCCTTCATCGCCGATCCGGAGCACATTGACGCTGGTATCCAGACGTTTCAAGGCCGTCACGAGTCTAGGGGATAAATTCTCGTCGAGTAGGAACCGAACTTTCATTTATACTCGGTTTGCTTCTCGCAGAAGGCATGCAGTCGCTGTATAAGTGGTGAAGGCTGGGCGGCCCATTGCTGGTAAGCTTGTTCATCGCGTAGTTGTCGGCGTTGGAGATAGGTATCTATCGCTTCGCGATTTGTCAGGTAAAAGGTGATGGTTGCATAGATCTTATCCAGGCTAAGGCCGGGAAACTCTTGTGCGATTTCATCTGGATCGTATCCCTCCAGGTAGTAGTACAAGACATGCTCGATACCGACACGATGCCCCTTAATCCTGATCGTGTCCTCGTCGATGAAATCAAAAAATGTTGTGAGTTCGATTGTATGCATCATGGACATGGCCAGTCACCTTAAAAACAGTATAGCATATGACTCTACCCTCTGGAATTCAAGTTGGGTGTGTCCTAATCGAGTTAGGAGCAGGCTAGCCCGCAAAGCCTCTTCTGGAAAAGCATCAGTCTAATAATTAATAACGAATAACCAATCACTAATTGTTAATGGAACCGCTCGATATCAACGCCAGTTTCATTCCCCGTACACCCAGTCCACAAAAAGCTCGCCCAGGTTGCATTGGCAGTGCTCTTCCGCCAGACGCTGGAATGTATCATTGGCGCCGATGCCCCACTGATGCGATTGATAATAATCACGCAAGAATGCATCAAACGTCTCTTCCCCCATCTCCTCCGCCAGCGTGGCGACGAAGATCGGGCCTCGACCGTAGACGATAGCTCCGTACTCACTGCCCTCATACGCTCCTGTAGGCAACCCGATAGGAATGCCCGCATGATCGACTCGGCCCCAGCGCTCATCCCATGAACTGCGGTAACGACGCTCGGCGGATTCATCGTAGGTGTCGCGATAGTATAGTCCGGTGGCGTACTGCACCACTGCCTCGTCCAGCCAGGGATCATCGACCTGGTCGTTGCCGACGACATTGTAGAACCACTGGTGGGCGACTTCATGGGCGACGGTCGATTCCAGGATGACTTGGGAGGGCAGGCCCAGCACTTCCGCTTCGGCGTCGTAGAGCTTGAGGGCAATGCCCGTCATGCCTGGATATTCGATGCCCAACGCCGTCATGGGCGTACTGACGACATCGAATTCGGTGTAAGGATAGACGCCAAAACGCTGGTTGAAGCTGCGCAGGGCATTGGCCGTAACACCCGCCGCCAGTTCCGCCCCCTCTCTTCTGTCCGAAAAAGCGTAACTTTTGATCGTCGTTTCACCGATTTGCTCACTCACCTCCGTGAACCCATCGCTGGCAGCCAGATAAAACGTGCGGGCGGGGCCAGCAGCAAAGGTGAGAGTCTGCTGCTCGCCATTGTACTCGCTCCCCACTTCCGTGCCCGACGCCACCACCGTGAGGTTTGCCGGAGCGGTGACGCGCACCTGATAGAAACTGGCGTCGAGATAGGTGACGTCGCCATTCCGTGAGGGAATTTCTACGTTCCAACCCTCGTCATCGTAAACGGGAATCACCGGATAAAACTCATCCAGGACCAACACGTCCTCGAAATAGCCGAACAGGCCGTAATTGCCCGCCATTTCCTGGGGCATGGCCACCGCGAAATCCAGGCTGACTTCGACGCTCTCGCCCGGTTCGAGGGCGGATGGCAGGGGTACGCGCAGGGCGCTGTCTGCGGATTCCAGGCTGGGCGTTACTTCCTGGCCATCCACCCGCACCCCGGCCACGGTCACGGCCCCGCCCATCAGGTTTGGAAATATCCGGAAGTATAACTCGACCAGCGGCTCCTCCTCGGCGTTGGTGTAGCGCAATTCCTGACGCCCTTCCAAGCTCAAGAGATCATCGGCAATGTTGATGTCGATGTGATAGACCGTGGCCTCGTGCAGTTCAGCCAGCACACCCTGCTCGGAGCTAATCAGTCCCTCACTAAACAGGCTGCGGTCATCCCAGGCGACATCGAACGGTTGAGGTGAGTCGCTGGTCGGGGCAGGCGCTATGGTTGGGGTTGGCGATTGGCAGGCTGCCAGAAGTAGCCCGATGCTGGCGATAACTAGAAAAATCGTGCGTCGGAAGGGTCTTGGCGAAATCATGTCATGTCTCCTTGACGGCATAGCAGGCTGCCACCGCCGTTGGCAACACCTGCGTCACTCGCTGCCCGGCAGCCGGCAGCCCGACCAGGATGGCGCTGATCACTACAGCTTTTCTACAATGAGCACGAAATTGACAAAGTTGGCGGGAAAGGGCGTCACATTGGGGATAATGGCCACGACCTCGCCTTTCAGTTCGTTCAGAAACTGCTCCAATTTACGCTGATCTCTTGTCATGCTGATATCGAAACGGTGAACTTGGTATTTCATGATTGTATCTCCTATTTGATAAGTCGTTCATACATGGCCAGGGTTACGCCAGATGGCTCGTTGAAAAGACAGGTCTTCGAGCCGGGCACAATCTCTTCCGGGGGGATCACGATTAGCCCCCCCGCCTCTTCCACCAGCCGGGCTTTGGCCTCGATGTCCTCCACACGGATATAGATGGTGAGGAAAGGCAGCCGAGCCTTGCGCAGCGTGAATACGCCGCCGCCGGCAAAGGGCGCAGGGGCGCCGGCTTCACCCCTGTCCGCCGGGATCTCGTAGATGCCGGTGGCTTCATCCACCTGGATATCCCAATCGAAAACTCGCTCGAGAAAAGCGACGGTCTGTTCGGCGTCGTGAGACGCCAATTCCCAGAAAACAACGGGGTTGTTCGGCATGGTTTCATTCCACTCTCGGTCGTACAAAGTCGCCTTCGGGCGAATAAGATGTGAAAGACACGACGGTGCCGGCCTCATCTTCCTGGAAGCTGATGGTGACAGCGGGATTGAGACGGATAGCCCAGCGGCCAACTTCATCGGGCGGGTAGAGTTCCAGCACGGCCGCCACTTCGGGTATTTTGATCGCCAAGTGACTGTTGTGGATGAGCACTTCCACCGGCTCGCTGTCTTCCTCTTCCGGCCGGGTGTACAAACCCAGATATTTCTGCACCGATTCCTCGTCCAATGGCTCTTCTTCAGGCGCTTCGCCACGGGGAACCTCAAACACCTGCCCGGCCTGATGCCAGTTGAGCGCCGCCACTTCACCCTCTTCGTTCTGAATGAAAGAAACAGCCATGCTGGAATCGATGGTCAGGCGCCACAAGCCTTCTTCGTCTGGCTCCTGCAACCCCACCACGATCTGTTCCGGGAGATTGACGGCCAGCTTGCCATTTTGTACCAGCACCTCGAATTCTTTGTTCATCAGTGGGCCGGAAAGGGCGGTGTAGACACCCAGGTAGGGTTTCAGTTCCTCCGGGATTGCTACCACTTCCTGGTCGGGGTGAATCAACAAGCGGTCGAGTTCAGTTTCCAGGCCGATGCCTGTGCCCTGCCCGCGAGATTGGGTGAAATAGAACAACATCAGGTCTTGCTCGGGCCAGGCCCACGCCCAGGTGCCGTCCGAGCCGCTGTGCCCGAACAGGATCATTTCGCCCTCCCTTTCTGGCGCATCCTCCGGCACGTAGACGATCCACTGCTGTCCGTAATCCAAGCGTAGCCCTGGGAATCCGCCCGGCATGTTGCTCTCGACCACAGGCGTCAGAGCCCGTTCGACTGCTTCGGGTGAGAGCAACTGCTGGCCACCCACATGGCCGCCATCCAGCCAAAAGGCGAGGAAGCGGGCATAGTCCGAAACCGTGCTGTACACGCTTTGCGAACCCATCGTGAAGGGGTAGATAGGCTCATCACCCGGGCCCCAGAAGCGACTCCAACTATCGGTCGAGCCGAAGTAAGCACTGACAATGCGATCAACGCGAGGATCACCCTCTTCGATTCGGGTGAGGGTGTCGGCCATTGCCAGTGGATCGAGTATGCGTTCTTGCATGAACTCTGCCAACGGCATGCCCGAGATCTCTTCGACCAGCGCTCCCAAAACATCTGACCCGGTGTCACTGTACTGGAAAGCCGAGCCCGGCTCGATTTCTGGGCCTTGCACGCCAGCGTCATCGGCCAACGCCTTCAGGCTATCGATGTCAGCCAACCCGGACATAACAGTACTGAGCGGCAGACCGCTGCGATGACTAAGCAACTGCTCCACCGTGATCTCGCCAGATCTGTCATTATCGAACGAAGGTAGATAGTCGGCTACCCGGTCATCAAGCGCCAGCTTGCCCTCGTCCACCAGCATCTGTATGGCCATGCCGGTAATGGGTTTGGTCATGGAGCGGATATTATACAGGCTGCCAGTTTCCATATCCATTTCATTTTCTTTGTCCTGCCAGCCAAACGCTTCATGCAAGACGATCTTGCGATTCTTGACCACAGCCAGTTCAGCGCCCACCACCTTCTCCTCTTCCACATACCCGCTCACTATCTCGACCAGTTCAGCCAGTGCTTCAGGATCGATATCCTGATCTTCAGGGGGCGAGTAGGAAAAATCGCCCGTATCCGCAACCAGTGGCATCACCGACTGGACAGCAGGCAAGAACAGAACATCAATTAGCGTCTCCCGCTCGCCGACATCGCTCTGCAGAATCACAGCCAGCGTCCCATCATCTCCAAATGGCGTGGTTGCCACATCCACCGCCACGCCTCTCACTTCTTCATGATACAGCGTCCACTCAAAACCGTTGGATTCGATCTCATCGATCGGTTCTGGCGATTCGGGCAGGGACAATTGCGCCTTAAGAAGCTGCACAAAATCCTCTTGGTTCATTTCCGGCAGGTCGTAAATCAACGCTGTCTGGTCGATGGCGGAATTGCCGCGCACGAAAACACCTGTGCGAGGTGAATCCCAGCCCTCGGGCCCAAGCGCTTGCAGGCCATAGCCCTCATGTGTGAATGGCTTGAGCGTGATCTCGCCCTGATCCTCTCTGGGCAGATCAAATGCCATTTCCGGCATCTTGGTGATACAAACGGCGCTCGGAGCCAGACTGGGATCTTCGACGAAATCAGCGGCGATGCTGAGAGCACACGCGCTTGAAGCCAGCACATCATGGCCGATGCCGGGGAACTCGAAGACGTAGCTGTTGTCCAGATGTTGGGCCACCATGTTGGCGTACTCGATGGGCGTCACCGGGTCGAATTCGCCTTCCAGCAAGAGGGTGGGGATGTCGCTCTGCCAGGGTTCTTTGAAGGAGGGCGCCAGTTGCTCTACCGGCCAGTTCTCACAGATGCCGAAGATGCCATATTGGATGATATCTTGCGGGTCCAGGTCGCCCAGGAGCTGCGGCGGGAGCTGCTCTCGGGCTGCCAGCAAATCCTCTGGCGTTTGCCCGATAAGATCCTCGGCGCAGACGACCGAGTACAACATCCCCCGCGTGGTGGCGCCATAGAGCATCAAACTGATCCCTTGCAGTCTCGCCATCAGATTATAGTCGCCATTGTAGACATCGTAAATCGCTTCTGGCAGGGTGGGGATGAGATCGGTCAGGTAGAGGAAGAGCGTGAGGTTACTGACAATATCTCTGCCTGCCAACACCGTATCGTAACGTTCACCATCCAGGGGATTGGTGATGGTGATGGGCGCTGGCTCGGCGTCCAGGCGTTCGATCAACTCGAACAGTACGTCCTTGAGATGGGGATAAGCGCTATCGCAGGCCTCGTCTTGCTCGCAGGCCTCCAGCATACTCAGCAAAGCAGTGCTACTCGTCTCAGAAACGCCGACAAAGAAGCTCTGCTCCAGCGGCCACGTGGCCGCCAGAATCACGCTGCGAGTGCTTTCGGGATGCTGGCGGGCCGCTTCTTGCGCCAGGATGGAACCGTAGGACCCACCCAGTAGGTTTACCTGCTCATAGCCCAAGGCCTGGCGAATGGCGTCCACGTCGGCGGCGTTCTGCTGCGTGTTGTAAACCGAGAGATCGTGGCCTGCGGCCACCAACCTGTCCCGGCAGGCCATCAGACTATCGTAACTCGCTTTCATGAACACTTCAGGATCCGTCTCATCCAGGAGACCAAACAACACCTCTACCCACTCCGGGCACTCTAGAGCAGGCTCAGATAACCCCACCCCACGCTGGTCAAAGATAATGAAATCCCGGTTGGGGAAGTAGGGGGCAAAGGCTTGGGACACCGGCAAAGCGTTGGCTACGGTCTTCTCGCCAGGCCCGCCGCTGAGCAGGATGACGGGATCAGGCTGATGGTTATCGCCTTGATCACGGATCACAACAACGGCCAGACGCAGGGTATCGTCAGGATTTTGGTGGTCTTCTGGCACGGCCACATACCCACAGTCCACATCCTCGCCTTCGATTATGGTCGGGGGCAGTTCAAAGGGGCAGGGTTCAGGCTCAAAGGTGGGTGTGAACCCGGCCTCTTGTTCTGGCTCCGGCCTGTTGGTGGGCTCGGGCTGAAGTGTGGCGGTGGGGTCGGGTGGCGCTTCAGTGGGGATGGGAACTGCGGTAGGTTGTGGGCTACAGGCAGACAGAAAGGCCAGGGTGAGAAAAATGGTCAGGATAACGATCGTTTTGGGCTGCATGGATTCTTCCTCCTGCAGGATCGGGTTTTCGCTGAGATTGGAGCCAGACTCGTTGGCTGATGATGGTGGGGGCCGCAAAATGATCGGCCGTTTCTCTATGGGGCAGCAAAGAAACCAAGCAGAAGCACGACATCGGCTATGGCATGTAAAAGCACAGCTCCCCACAGGCTTTTTGTTTTCAAGATGATGTAGGCAGTGGCCAGGCCAAGATAGAGTATAGCGGCCAACAATTGCATACGTTCGGCGCCGCTGGCGTAGGTCATGCCGAAGTGCATGATCGTGAACAGGAGTGCGGTGAGGAGGATGGCAGTCCCTACACCCAACAATCTCCTGTATTCACGTAGGAAAAGGCCACGGAACCACAGCTCTTCCATGAAGCCATTGAGCAGCGAATAGGCCAGGATGGCGGGTGCTGCGGACAAAACAAGTCCCCAGCCTAAGCCCAATCCGCCTATGGCCACAAACATGGCCACGACCGGTATGCTGAATCCGAACGCCAGGAGCAATCCCAGCCGGCTGTTGCCGCGCCGGAGGTAGAGGTCTTCCAGCTTCCAACCAGCCAAACGGGTCAGAACCAGGATAGTGGCGATGATGACTGTGGCCTCGGACAGCTTGTTGAGCAACAACTCGGCCAATGGCTCGGTGGGTATATCCACCAATCGAAATAGCCAGGTTCCAAACTGCCAGACCAGGAAGTTGGCGGTGGAGGCGACGAAAAAGGCGTAGGCGATCCGCCGGTAATCATGCAGGCGTTGGCTGCGGCGCAACAAGAGGCTGACGCCCAGAAACAACACCGGGAGGGCAGCTTTGTAGAGGGTGCTGGCGTTGGTGGGGAAGAGCGAGTAGTAGTTGGCGGCCAGCGGAAAAACCAGGATGCCGCAGGCGAAGAAGATAGTAAAAAGCGCCAGCCGAAGCGCCGTGTTTCCCTTCCGCACGGTCACTGAGTCCATCCGAGGTTCCCTCCTGCACTGCTTCTCTCGCGGTTGCTTCTACTCAGGGACCGTGGTTACTGCCGCAGAATCTGTTCCTGCACCGGCGAAGTAAGGCGTGGCCGATTCCTGCAACAGCACGAACAGCGTGTAGCCGCCAATGAGCGTGCCGAGGGGGATGTTGATCAGGCTGAACACACCCACAGCGATTGCCAGAATCCGGCCCCAGGCCTTGCGCTTCAGCAAAGCGATACCGGCGATGATACCGGGAAGCGCCAGCACAACCATGAATGATCCGCTGCATAATCCGACGACAATCAGGATGGGTGTCGCGTCCGATTCATCGACGGCGACGCCGATGCCGGCCAACAGGAAGAAAATAAAACAGCCCATCAGCAAGAAAAGCGCATCGGTGATAATATGGAGCCAGGCTACGATGATGACGTGCTGGTGTAGATCACGTTCGTTGAGTTGATTCACAGTACTTTCTCCTTCGGATAGGTGGATTATTGGTTGCACTCTTCCATCCTACAACATTCAAAACAGCGAACGTCAGTGCGGCGGGTGGCCCCCAGTCGAAAATAAACTCGTTCACCAGAAGACCCAGCGTACCGACAATGAGTAACACGAAGGCGCCCAATTCAATGTTGTTTTTCATCGATATTTTCCAACATTATGCGATATGCTATGGCGAGTCTTCGCTCTGCACTCGTTTGACCAACAGCAAAGTTAAACCCAGATCGCGGATCTTCGCCAGCAGGCCGTGCAAAGCAGCCTGGTCGGAAACCGGGCCAACCAGCAAGCTCCCGCCGTCGCTGCAAGAACTGATGGTGAAGCCGTCGAACCAGGCCGACCATTCGGGATCGAGACAGCCTTTGACCCGAATCTCGTAAAGACATGGTTCGTCCGACGCTCGGCTATTGCTCATGCTCGCGTTTCTCTGTAAGTGGTGGGGTGTTTTTCTTACTTTCAGCCCTAGCATAGCCCCCACCTGGGGGAGTTGTCATCCCCAAAGCAGGGGATTTAGATGGGGGATTGGCGCGGCGGTAGGACTGCACTTGGAACCGCCGCATCATGGATGCGGCTGGCGCGCTAGTAGATAACAGCGCCAGCCGGGTCCGTGACCCGGCGTTTTCACTCTAGCGCGCGCCCCTTACTGGAGGCAAGCAATCGCGTTATTCGCACTAGTGCATCGTCAAGCCTTAAATTTCGGATCATTTCCCTGCTGAGAAACCCGAATTATTAATGTAGATGATGCACTAGAACAATCCTAACTCTTCCGCTCGCATTACTGCTTCCATCCGCCGATGTACGCCCAACTTGCCATAGATGCTTTTGATATGGCTGCGCACGGTACTCGGAGCCACCACCAACTCGCCGGCGATTTCCGTTGTCGACAAACTGGTCGTCAGGAATCGCAGCACTTCCATCTCTCGCTCGGTCAACGGCTCAACCAAAGCGCCGTCCTCCTCAACCGAAGGTTTTTGACTCAGTGCGGGAGCCTCTGGCCCCAGTGCTGTATCACTTGCCATCAGCGCCAGCAGCCTGCCGGCGTAATCGGGGACAATGCCTGATGCGCTTACTTTGCGTAGTAACGCTCCCATCGGCGCACCCTCATCAATGAATGTACGTATGTAACCTTCTGGTTCTGCGTGGAACAACGCATCGCCCAAGGTTTTCACGGCTGCAGCTTCCTTGCCTTGCGCGTGCAGAGCGATGGCCTTCAGAACCAGGATCCCGATGAGATTGCCCACCGTTCCCGCCGGCGCCGACAGCTCTTGCAAACGATCCAGCACCTTCAACGCTTTGTGCAACGACGCCGTATTCTGTCGCTCACCCTGAGCAATAAGAAGACGGGCAAAAACCGTGTACGCTGCGATCTGCTGAAAGCCAAATTCATCGTCAGCACTCAGGCCTTGCTCATCCGCCCAGCGGGATACTGCCAGCACATTGCCCTGGATCAGATGGAGTTGCGCATTCACCGTGCTCACAGCATTCTGGTACATCGGCGACAACATCGTTTCCGCCGCCTGCCTGGCTTTCTGCAAGCTGCTGAGGGCGCCGTTCGCATCTCCATTCGCCTGAAGAATCATCGCTAATTGCAAGTGACTGCGCACGATGGCGTCCGCCATCCCCCAACGCTTACACAACCTGACTGCTTCTTCGGCGTGGGTCAGGGCGGCGTCCAAGTCGTTCCATTCATACAGAACAGTGGAAATCCCGATGTGGGTGTAGCCTGTAGGTGGCAAACGCCGCCCGCCGCGCTCGACGTACTCGGAGGCTAACTGCAACACCTCCTGGCAAGTATCGAACGCCGCGTGCAGCTGTCCCATAATGAACTGCTGCACACTCTGCTCCCAAAGAACATCGACAGCCAGCGGAATATGCCCTGACATCTTGCTGATAACGACCGCCTCGGAGAAAGCCTGATCCGCGGCGATGAGATCGCCCTGCGCCCGTAAAACCACAGCCAGAAGCAGCGTCGTCCAGCCCCGAGCCATGGCATCTTTCTCTGGCAGGAGGGTTAGCGCTGTGCGAGCGAATTCGAGCGCTTTCGGCCAATCTCCCCGGAGGCCAGCCACATAGCCTCGAATCGCCGTGATGTGGCCGGCGATCTGGTCGCTCTCACCCTCTGGCTCAACATTTTCTCCGTGGCGAAGGGCGTGTAACGACTTTTCGGCGTCTTGCAGATGCGGCTCCACATCCTCCAAACGGCCGGCAAAGGCCAGCACCCAGGCGTGCGAAATATGGAACCAGGGCTGCTCCCGGCCCGCGCCAACAGGCAGGACATTGAGCCATGGCACCAGGATCGTCAGCTCGCCCAGATAAGCCATACTCAGCACATTGTTGGCGATCAGTCGCACCTGCCTGTCTGTGTCGCAGGCAGCCGATGCATGGCTCATGGCCTCTGCAAGCAATCCATTTTGTTCGAACCATTCGCTTGCCCGGCAATGCAGGGTGGCAATCTGCTCCGGCTGACGCTGTCCCAGCCTGCTGCGCAGCAAATCGCCGAAAAGATGGTGATAGCGATACCAGCAACGTTCATCGTCGAGTGGGATCAGAAAGAGATTGGCCCGTTCCAGATCCATCAGCACGCTGGCGCTGTCATCTCTTCCCGTGATGGCATCACACAAAGGAGCGGCCAACCGTTCCAGGACAGAGGTCTTGAACAGGAAATCTCGTGTGCCGGGTGGCCGTCGTTCAAGCACCTCCTCCACCAAATAATCCAAAATAAAGCGATGACTGGCGGAAAAGCCCTCAATAAAACCTGTGACATCCTCCCGACCTTGCATCGACAGCGCCGCCATCTGCAGACCGGCGATCCAGCCTTCAGTTTGCGAATCCAAAACTGTGATTTCTGCCGCCGACAGATCCAAGTCCATCACATCGTTGAGAAAAGCGGCGGCTTCTTCCGGTGTGAAGCGCAGGTCTTTGGCGCGCAGTTCGGTCATTTGGCGGCGCGCTCGCAGACGCGCAAGCGGCCAGGGGGGATCGGCGCGTCCCGCCAGAACGACGTGCATCCCCGGCGGTGTATTCTCGACCAGGAAGGCAGTGGCGTCGTTGACTTGGCGGTCGCCGATCAGATGATAGTCGTCCAGAACGAGCACGAAGGGTTTGGCGTCCGCTTCGGCGATCTCGTTGATCAGACCGATCAGCATTGTCTCGATTGGCAGTTGCTGATGAGCCGGCCTGTAAAGCGTGGCCAGAGCCGTTTCACCCACGCCAGGATACACCGTCTGGATAGCGGAGACAACGTAAATCCAGAACCGTGTCAGGTCGTTATCCCTGCGGTCGAGTGACACCCAGGCAACTTTGACAGCAAATCGAGAACTGGCGCGCGCATCTGCGATCCATTCGCTCAGAAGGGTGGTTTTTCCGAAACCGGCAGGGGCTGAGACGAGCGTGAGATCGCCATCCATTCCGCCATCCAGCCGCCTGCATAAACGGGGGCGCGGGACAATTTCTCCGGCAGGGCGGCGAGGCGGGATATAGAGTTTGGTGGCTAAAATATGTGGGTGTTCGAATGTCTGAGTCACCAGGCGTCTCATCAAGGATCCTACTGTGCGTAGCATTCAATGAGTAGCACACTAAGGGCAAAAACGCAATGACCTGTATCGTACGGCAGCAGTTCCAAATATGGCGAAAATGAGTTAGAGTATCGGCATCGAGCAAGCGAATTAAGAAGAAGGAGGTAGCAATGGGACAAGGATTGCAGTTCAAAGAGATGTTGAGTATGGTAAGAATAGGCTTGGAGTGTATACAGCAGTTCCAAATTTGGCCGTGAAGAGAGCGCAACGCATTCAGGATTAGCCGATACGACCCATGTGAGCCCATCAGTCTTGCCTTCTGGCGTGCTGAATGCGTTGCACTCGATGCACAAAATCCTCAGACCACGCTTGACTGAGACTTGCCTATTTGCTGAACAACCGCAGTACCACTTTGAGGATCTCGCCGACAAGGAGGAATAACACGGCGGCAATCAGGCAGATGCCCCACTGTTGTGGCGTAAGGGACTGCGTTTCAAAAACTCGCTGCAACAATGGAAGCTCGGTGACTAAGACCAAAACGAGGACAACCCAGCCATAGGCCAGGAGCAGGTTCTTGTTGGAAAATGTTTCCGCACGAAATACGGTATCCTTCGGGTGGCGCAGGCCGAGTGAAATGGGTATATGAATGATGGAGAACATCACCATCGCCATGCTCTGAGCTGCAATTTGGGAATCGGTGGTGGAATAGGTCCACTGATAAGCCAGTATAGCAAAAATCGCTGCAACCACACCGATAATGAAGATGCGAATCCACATTGGCATTTTCATTATTTTTTCATCGGCGGGGCGGGGGTTGCGTTTCATCAAACCGGGCGTGGGGCTATCAAATCCCAAATTTACGCCAATAGCGCCTTGAACGAAGTAGTTTACAAACAGAATCTGCAACGGTGCGAACAAAACGAGCGTAATCCCCAGGGCGGACGCCCCCAAAAAGGCCAGGATGAAGCCAAACAGGCCGGCCATCTGGAAACGAAGATACTTGAGCAGGTTGTCGTAGATGACCCGGCCATAGTCCACTGCCTCCACAATGGTGGCGAAATTATCATCGGTCAGAATCATGACGGCGGCTTCTTTTGAGACATCCGTGCCGGTGATGCCCATGGCCACGCCGATATCGGCTGTTTTTAGCGCCGGAGCATCGTTGACGCCATCCCCCGTCATGGCAACAATGTTGTTCTTCGCTTTTAGTACCTTGACCAGGCGCACCTTGTCCTCTGGGGCTACGCGGGCGATAACGCCGATATCATCAATCTGATTGGCGGCTTCCTCGTCATTCATAGCCGCAAACTCGGCGCCGGTGATAGCCCGACCTTCGATACCTAACTCACCAGCGATGGCTGCGGCTGTGACTGCATGGTCGCCAGTGATCATACGCACGCGAATTCCGGCAGACAATGATTCGGCGATGGCGACTTTTGCTTCGGGGCGAGGCGGATCGACGATGCCGACCATTCCTAATAAAGTAATTTGATTGACTTCGGGCAGCAGGTCTGCATCCGGGTCAAAAGTGTCTGGATCAAGGTCGCGAGAGGCCACAACCATCACCCGCATCCCCTTGCCGGCCAATTGTTCGTTGTGTTCTAAGGCCTGCTGACGCGTCATCTTATCGAGTGGGTCTATTTTGCCATCCGCTCCCAGAATGGTTGATGAGCGGGCAATGAGTACATCCGGCGCGCCTTTGACGTAGCAGCGCACTACCGGCTGTCCGTCGCTGTTGGTCATGTTGTGGAAGGTGGCCATCAGCTTGTAGGCTGAGTCGAAGGGGACTTCGGCGACGCGAGGGAACGCTTCGCGCGTGGACCGAACCATGATACCCCCTTTCTGGGCCAACACCACCAGCGCCCCCTCGGTGGGATCGCCAACCAGTTCGCCATCCTGCACTACTGCATCAGAACAGAGTGCCATGGGCATCAGAATTGGGTCCAAGTCAGTTTCGCCAACGCCGCCGATGCGCCGAATTTCGCCATCGGATTTGTAGCCGTGGCCGGTCACCGAGTATTGGCGGCCGGCAACGATCAACTCGCGGGATGTCATCTGGTTCAGGGTGAGGGTGCCGGTCTTGTCGGAGCAGATGGCTGAGGTCGATCCCAGGGTCTCCACCGCAGGCAATCGTTTAATAATGGCGCCGCGGCGGGCCATCTCGGTCGCGCCCATGGCCAGGATGGTTGTGACGACGATAGGGAGGCCGGTGGGAATGGCGGCAATGGCCAGGGCAATGCCCATGATGTACAGATCCTGAAATGAAGCGCCGTAACCCAAGCCAATCAAGATGATGAGGACCAAAGCAATGCCGGCCAGACTGGCGATAACGACCGTCAAACCATCAATCTGTTTGGTCAGAGGAGATTTTTCTACCTCGGCGGATTGCAACATGCCGGCAATATGGCCAACTTCGGTATCCATGCCGGTGCCAGTGACCAACATCTCCCCGCGACCGCGGGTCACATTACAATTCATGTAGCCCATATCGAGCCGGTCGCCCAGGGGAGCATCCACTTTTCCGATCGAGGCGGTATCTTTCAGCACCGGGGTGCTTTCGCCGGTGAGGGCCGATTCATCAATTTCCAGGGTGGCCGCCACCAGCAAACGGCCATCGGCGGGCACTCGGTCGCCTGCTTCAAACAGGGCGATATCGCCTGGCACAATGCCTTCTGCTGAGATCTCGGTGGCCTGACCATCACGCCGTACCCGTGCCGTGGATTTCATCATTTTGCCCAGGGCGGCCACGCTGTCCTCTGCCTTTGACTCCTGGTGCAGGGCCATCCAGGCATTCCCTGCCGTAATGATAAGGAGTAAGATGGCGGTCGAATATTCGCCAATGAGAAGGCTGGCCACGGCGGCTATGGTCAACACAATCCGCATGTAATCTTTGTACTGTTTCAAAAAGGCCAGCCAGTAGGGCTCTTTTTTTTCTTCAGCCATCACATTTAGGCCGTACTTCTGCAGACGCTGCTCTACTTCGGCGCTACTCAAACCCTGTGCAGGGGTCACCTCCAGTTGCTGGGCAATCGCCTCGCTGCTGAGGGTATGCCATGCTGTTGGTTGCATTGTTTCTTCTGCCATAATTGTCTCCTCTTGAAATTGGACTTTTGACAAAGCTTAACCCAGCTCGACGTGAGTCGAGTTGAAATCGAACCTTTACAATTGGATAATCGAGCCGAAATTAGGCC
>JAAENL010000520.1 GCA_024224435.1 Halieaceae bacterium | reverse complement strand
GGCATAGTTATTCCGGCACATGTGAATTACGTTGACGGTGGATCAGACAAGGTCAGGGGTATCCCCAAGGTGCCGCTCGGCGAAGTTGGCGGTTTCGAGTGGCCGGAGTTTGCCTGGCTCGCTTAAGAATGGAATCCGGCGATCGTACCGGGCCGAAAGCCGTAATTCGGGCCGGACGCCCTCGTCAACCCTGAGGTAACCAGAATATCAACCCCTTTTTACGGAGGCTTAAGCATATGAAGACCATGGTCCTTCAGCGTATCGGAATAGGAGTGCTCACGCTCCTGGTGGTGTCGGCCCTGGTATTTGCCGGCACCGAAATCCTCCCCGGGGACGTTGCCGAGATCATTCTCGGTCAAGCTGCAACCCCTGAAAACCTGGCCAAACTTCGCTCCGAGCTCGGTCTCGATAAACCCGCCGTTGTAAGGTATTTCGAATGGCTGGGCGACATGATAACGTTCGATCTGGGCGTTTCCAAAGCCGGCGGTACGGGTATTGGAGAGCTTATCGGCGGCCGTCTGTCCAATACTTTTTTTATGGGCGGCATTGTCGCCGCGATCGCGGTTCCGCTTTCCGTCATTCTGGGACTGCTGGCAGCCATGTATCCGGGATCATGGTTTGACCGCACCGTGACGTTCAGCACACTCGGCCTGATTGCCGTTCCGGAGTTTTTTATCGCCACCCTCTGCGTGCTGATTTTAGCCGTTCAGCTCCACTGGCTTCCGGCCATTTCTTACATGAGTGGCGATGAAACCTTCTTTCAACTGATGCGGGCGCTGCTCCTGCCGATCCTTGTGCTCGTAATCGTGATATCGGCGCAGATGGTCCGCATGACGCGCGTCGGCATTCTCAACGTGTTGCATTCACCCTATATCGAGATGGCGATTCTCAAGGGCGTACCGCGGGCACGCATTATCCTGCGCCATGCGCTGTTCAACGCCATCGGTCCGATTGTCAATATCATCGCGCTGAATCTGGCTTATCTTGTCAGCGGCGTGGTCATCATCGAGACGATTTTCGCCTACCCCGGGCTCGCCAAGCTAATGGTCGACGGGGTACAGACGAGGGACCTTCCGCTGGTGCAGGCCTGTGCGATGATTTTCTGCGGCACCTATGTCGTGCTGATCTTGACGGCTGACATCGCCTCGATTCTGTCGAATCCACGGCTCAGACAACCAAAATAGGTGATCAAAAATGAATGATGAAAAACAATCTATTGATGAAATCCAACCTAAGGATGAAACCCAACCTGAGGCCAAGGCATCGCCTCCCGATCAGTTTGAAGAGCTGCAAACCGCGCCGCCAAAGCAAAGGATCAAACTCACCTGGGTAGGCTACACGTCTGCGGCCATCATCGCTATCTGGGTTATCATCGCATTCGTCGGTCCATATATTGCACCTTTTCACGAGGCCGACATGATCGCAGACGACAGCTTTCTTCCGGCCGACAGCCAGTTCTGGCTGGGGTCCGACTATATTGGGCGCGATATTTTTTCACGCATTCTGTGGGGCGCCCGTACGACGATCGGTATTTCATTCATAGCGACCCTGGCGGCCTACTTCGTCGGCATCACCCTCGGCATCGGCGCAGCGGTAAAAGGGGGTTGGGTGGATATCGGCGTCAGCCGGGTAATCGATGCACTTTTGTCACTGCCGACGATCATGCTGGGTTTGATCGTCATCGCTGCCATGGGCTCATCAATACCGGTCCTGATCCTGACCGCCGGGTTGATCTATTCCGCCACTGTGTTTCGTATTTCGCGGGCATTGGGTCAGGACATCATGGTTATGGATTTTGTCGAAGCCGCCCGGGCCCGCGGCGAGGGGGTCTGGTGGGTTATCACCCGTGAAGTGCTGCCCAATTGCGGGATGCCCTTGGCGACCGACTTCGGCCTCAGGTTGATCTTCGTCATTTTATTCATCTCCAGTCTCAGTTTTCTGGGCCTGGGTGTCCAACCACCCATGTCGGATTGGGGAAGTATGGTGAGGGAGAATTTGCAGGGTCTGGGCTATGGCTCTTTTGCAGCCATATGGCCTGCGCTGGCAATCGCCATGCTTACTATTTCCATTAACCTGGTCGTTGACGATGTCTCCACGTCGATCGGCGGCAAGCTAGCCGGAAAAATGGTGTAACTATGACTGAGATGCTACTCGAAGTAAAAGACTTAAAAATTCAGGCTCGTAAAGAAGACGGCACCCCGATTCCCATCGTCAAAGGTGTCAGTTTTAACGTCAATAGGGGCGAAGTGGTTGCAATGATAGGCGAATCCGGCTCCGGCAAGACGACCATCGCACTCTCGTCACTGGCCTATACCAAACCCGGCCTGGAATTCGCAGGTGGTGAAGTGCGGCTGGACGGCCAAGATCTGCTGCAGATGTCCGATGTACAGCACCGCGATATACGCGGCCGTCGGGTTGCTTATCTGGCCCAAAGCGCCGCGGCTACATTTAATCCGGCAATCACCATCGGCGAGCAGGTTACCGAATCCGCAGTCCTGCACGGGGTGCTTTCACAGGAAGACGCGAGCAAGCGTGCGGAAAAACTGTACCGCGCACTCGAGCTGCCCGACCCGGAGCGTTTGGGTAAAAGGCATCCGCACCAGGTATCCGGTGGTCACCTACAGCGGCTGATGGCGGCGATGGCCCTGTGCGGCAAGCCCGATCTGATGAT
>JAAENL010000519.1 GCA_024224435.1 Halieaceae bacterium | reverse complement strand
AGGAACCGGCATGCCAAAATCGGCGGCAAGCTGTGTGGCCTGCCAGCGCAGGGCATCGGCCATGAGATTGCCCTCGTTGGTCTCCTGGATGCGGATGTTGGGGCGTGTGGCATCCAGGGCGACTTCGCTGGCGCCGATGACATTTGCGGCCAGGTCGGCAACGTAAGCGGTTACGGGATCGACCACATCCTCCTGCACGAATGCATCTGGCTCAACGGCGTCAGGGTTGTCGCCGCCGGCGACGCGCACCATCTTGGAGGCCTCGTGGTCAACCATGGTTACCACCCCACCCTCACTGAAACCTGCGACCAGGTTGCCGATGTACTTGTAGTCCCCGGCCGTGGTCACAACCGGCACCAGTTGGCCGCTCAGGGAGATAGCCCAGAGAGGGTAACTGCCATCGATGTTTTCTTCGTCGCCGGGAACGAGAAGATCGCCATCGTCGGCCAGGATTTCGTCGCCGCCGCCGGCGATGACGATATCGACGCCGGCCAATTCTGGGATCAGGGCCAGGTCCTCATCGACGCCTTGCAGATGGCTGATGAGGACGATGATCTCCACGCCCATAGAGGAGAGCTTGTTGATCTCGCCCTGTACGGCCCCCTGCACATCGCTACCCACGATCACGTTCCTTGGGGAGGAGATAAAGGGTAGGGTAGGTGTCGTCAGGCCGATGACGCCGACCATCTCGCCGCCTTTTTCCACCAAGGTGCTCTTGGCCAGGCGGCCGGCGTCCTCCAGGGCCTGCAGGCGGGGTTCACCGCTGAAGTCCAGATTCGAAGAGAGGAAGATCTCGCCGCCGACCTCGAAGCCCTCGATGAAGTTGGCGGTGACATCGGGGCCGAAGTCGAAGTCGTGGTTACCCAGGTCGAAGGCGTCATAACCGATGTAATCCAGGGCAATGGAGTCGTAGTAGGGCACGCCCTTTTCCAGGCTGGCGTTCCACTCCGGCCCGGCCAGGAAGTTATCGCCCGAGGTTACCGTCAACACGCCCTTGGGCATCTCGTCACCGGCCAAACCGGCGTCTTTCAGATTTTGCACTAAGGTGGCGAAGCGGGCGATGCCGCCGAAATCGGGCTGGCCCGAGGCGCTGATAAGCTGTGATTCGCCGTCGTTGTTGTGTAGCACCGTCAGTTGATAGCTGGTTTCAGGGTTGATGAGGATACGCCCCGTACCCCCTTCGGGATACTGGGCAGCGCTGATCACACCTGCCAGGCCATCCTGGATGTAGTTGCTCAGGGCTTGCTGGTAGGTGGCGCCAACCGTCGTGAAATCACTGAGATGGGGGTATTGATCACCGCCACGCGCCGTGAAATCGTTGGTGGTGACGGTCAGGGTGCGGCCTATGTCCTGTACCACACCATCTGCCACCACGACCGTGCCATCCGCCAGCACGACCTGCCGCACGCGTTCGCCCGGTGTTTCGATCTCAGGCCATTCGCCCCACACCAGAGGCTGCTGGCTGGTATCCACCGCCACGGCCATACCGCTGACATGGGCGAAGCGTCCATCGACATTCTCGATGTTGCTATAGGCGTTCTCCAAGATGTCCTTCAGCTCAGAGGCTGTGACATCAGGAATGATGGAAACGAAGTTGCCGAAGGGAGCGATGTCAAACGTGGTCAGTTCAGTGATGTCGCCCGCGGGGATGACGCTGTTATTGCGGATACCGCCGCCGTTTTGCAATCCTATGTCAGGAACCGGCATGCCAAAATCGGCGGCAAGCTGTGTGGCCTGCCAGCGCAGGGCATCGGCCATGAGATTGCCCTCGTTGGTCTCCTGCACGCGGATGTTGGGGCGTGTGGCATCCAGGGCGACTTCGCTGGCGCCGATGACATTTGCGGCCAGGTCGGCAACGTAAGCGGTTACGGGATCGACCACATTCTCCTGCACGAATGCATCTGGCTCAACGGCGTCAGGGTTGTCGCCGCCGGCGACGCGCACCATGCGTGAGACGTCGTCATTGACCATCGCCAGATTACCGGCTTCGTCGAAACCAGTGGCCAGGCGGCCGAGGTATTTATACTCACCCGACGTTGTCACCACTGGCACCATGTTGCCGACCAGATCGGTCGACCACAGCGGGTAGGGTCCAAAGATGTTTTCCTCGTCGCCTGGTACCAGTAGATCGCCCTCATTGGCCAACACTTCGTCACCACCGCCGGCAATGACCACATCCACGTCTTTCAGATGCGGGATAAGCGCCATGTCCTCATTCAGCCCTTGCAGATGGCTGATCAAGATGATGATATCCACGCCCTGTGCTTGCAAGGCAGCTACCTCGCGGTCAACCGCACCGATAACATTGGTATCGACCTCGACGGCGCCTGGCGACGAAATCGAGGGTAGATCGGGTGTGGTCAGGCCGATAATGCCAATTTGCCTGCCGCATTTGTTGGCGATAGTGCTGGCGGCCAGCTTGCCATCCTCATCGAGCGCCTGCAATGCCGGCACCTCGCTCCAATCCAGGTTGGAGGAGAGGAAGGTGTTGGGTGAATCGTTGTGGCCGGTGCTGGGCTCGACATGGAAGCCTTCGATAAAGTTGGCCGTGATGTTCGGGCCAAAATCGAAGTCGTGATTACCCAGATCCAGGGCGTCGTAGCCGATGTAGGCCATTGCCGTGGAGTCGTAGAAGGGTACGCCTTTATCCAGGCTGGCATTCCATTCCGGTCCTGCCAGGAAGTTGTCGCCTGAGGTGACCATCAGCCAGTCTCGGGCTGTACCTGCTTGCATCACATTCGCGCTCAGGACAGAATCGAGCTTCTGTTCCAGGGCCAGTGAGGCGAAGCGGGCAATGCCTCCGTAGTCCTCCAGCCCGGCGCCGGCATTGAAGAGCTGCGACTCGCCATCATTGTTGTGCAAAATGGTCAGTTCGCAGGCCAGTTCAGGCTCTTCATCGTAGTAAATGTCGTTGAAATGAATCACATTGGCGAAAGAACTCGGCTGGAAATGCTCGATGACGGCTGGATCGATGTCGAGTACGTAGCCTGCTTCAGAATCTACCCCTGTACCGATCAGGCCTGAGGGGGTCTCTGCCACGACTGTATAGAGATTGTATGTATACTTCGGTTCCGGCAGGATGTAGAGATTGTAGAAGCCGGAGCCGTCTGATACGCGCGTCTGAACCAGGGTACCTGGCCTTGGTTCGCCATCATTGCGGCCATAGACGTGTACCGGTACACCGGCGATACCACTGCCGGGACTCCCGGGATTGCCCGAGCGTATGTAGCCCCGGAAACGTGTGGCCTGGTTGGGGGCAGTGTATGTGGGATAATCAAAGTCGAAGGTTGCCAGCACCGGATCGTGATCGCTAAACCGGCTGCTATCTGAGAACTCGGCATCGACATGTACGATGTCAAATCCGGTCATACGGCCCTTGAGGCTGTCGTTTACCAGGATGTGATCCAAGGTCTGGGAGTTGCCCTCGAAGATATATGTGTAGCGATCATTCTCGGGCAGTAGTTCGATAACATTGGTTAGCTCATCACCCTTTACTGCTTGCAAGGGGGAGGCGAACTCAAAATCATTGAAATCACCCATGACGATGACGTTGGCGTTGGGGTCGATGGCCAGGATGCTGTCTGCAAAATCGTTGACAACCTGCCCTTGTGCCTTGCGCTGCACCTCAGTGGCAAATACAGGTGGCTGAACGCGACCGAACAAGGGATTATCACCGCTCTTGGACTTGAAATGGCCGACGACGACGAAGACCGGGCGACCGTTGAACAGGAACTCGGCGGCCAGGGGTTTGCGGGTGCCTTCGAATCCCGTCGCTTCATCCTCTGCCCAGGCTGGATTGGTGGGGTCCACGCGCCCGGGGTTGAGAGTCAATCTGGGGCCGGAAGAACTTGCCACAACTTCTGTACCCACGCTTGCCGTGGCGCCAGGGCGACGCACAAATGTCACCCGATCGGGTCGGAATAAGAAACCCACACGGATGTTAGAACCGGGCCGACCTCCATCCTGCTTGTTCTCAGGCGCCACCTCGAGAAAGTCATACGTCGGCCCACCGGCAGAGGCGATAGCGTCGATCAACATGAGGTAGCTGCGGCTGCCATCGACCACACCATCGTCCACATCACCGCTATTGTCCAGGATCTCCTGCAGGCCTAAGATGTCTGGAGAACCCAGGTTAGTGATAATAATATCGGCCAAGCCTGCGAACTTGTCAGCGCTATCATCTGGGCCAAGGTTCAGGACATTGAATGTGGCAACCCTGAGATCAGTGTCGGCGGATGATGCTGCTATCTCCCGATCGAGATCGCCCGGGATCACATCTGGCATTGGCTCGGTGTTCAATAGTTTTGGCCTGCCATAACTGTAGTCCATAACGCCGACGATCGACCCGGCGAAGGCATCACCCACATCTACCTTTGGTTCACTTCTGATAATGGCGTCGTCGACGCTGATATGCTCCGGATTGAAATCACCGCCGCGAACGTATCCATTTGCCGGATCATCAGGGGCGGGTTTCACGATCAGTCCGCCGCGCGCTGTCCAGGATGTGGCATTGGCCCCCCCATCGCCCACAACCGGGATCTCGCCATAGCCGCTGGTTGGGCCCACGGCGAGTGCATCATTCACTTGAACCAACATGCCTTCCAGACTTTCATAGAAATCTAAGCCTTCGTTGGCGGCGTCAAAAGGACTCTTGGTATTGGCATCGCCCGCCGAATTGTTGTCGATGACGGCATTGGGAGGGATGCGACCGCCGCTGCCAATAATGGCGGTGGAAGGCAGAGGGTTGTCGCTGGAGACGATCTCGACAGTCACGTCCGTAAGCTGGGTGACGGAAAGATCATTGCCGAAACCTCGTTCCTCGACCTCGCCATCGACCAGCACGGCATCGCCAACTGTGACGCCATGATCGGAACCTGCGAAAACGCGGATACCCTCCGAAGTGTTGATGTCACCGTCCGCCGAGTCGTCTGGTTCCTGCATGTAGAACTCGCGCGACCTGGTTGCGGTAACAATGCCAGCGACATCCTGAACTGTCATGCCTTCCATAGGCGAGACATGGGCTGCGCCCTGAATGTCGTGAATCCGGATCGGATCCTCCTGGGCGCCGACTGCTGCCAGGCCTCCGACGGCAATCAAAGTTACAAGAACAAGAATGGAGGCGATGGTAAATCGCGGCGGTAACCCTTTCGTTTTCATGATACGTTCCTCCTTTGGAAAGTACGAACCAGATGTGTGCTGGATGTTTTAGAATTGAAAACCGTAGCTGCCTGCCCAACAGTCTGGCAAGCGATCGTACAATAGGATATATGGGAATCTACAAACGTGCAAATCACTCGAAACGCATCCTCGAAATCAATGCGGGCTTACCATATGCTATTGATTCCAATCATCAACAATCGGTAAATATGTTTTTAAGTGTTCTTAATAAGTAGGGGCGCACCCTTGCGGTCGCCCGTCGGGCAGGCGCAAGACCATGCCCTTACCCCGAGTTATTGAGAAAATACGTGGAATCCGCTCATTTCGTCCTGGCCCAATTCGATCCAGGGATCGCCACCAAGAACCTCCCCCCTTAACTGGGGTATTCTGTGTCGAACATAGCATTGCTCCTCCATGCCTACAGATCCATCCCCGCCCCATGCTCGCGCAACCAGCGTTGGCGCTCGCGATAGTCGGGTAGGATTTTATCCACCTCACTCCAGAAGGCGGGGGAGTGGTCGGGAACAAGAACATGGGCGAGTTCATGGACGACGATGTAGTCGAGCACGGTGAGCGGGGCCATCATGCAGCGCCAGTGGAAGTTGATGTTGCCCGTCTTGGTTGAGTAGGACGCCCAACGATGCTTGAGATCCATCACTCGGATGTCGTTGACTTGCACGCCAAGTTGCGGAGCATACATCGCCACCCGTTGCGGTATCTTCTCCCCACCTTTTTCCCGATAGAAGGCTTTGAAGGCTGTGTCAGGGTCAGCCTGCGTCTTGGGGTCGCGACGCAGGAGGAAGTAACCACCCTTGAGCATCAGTGGCAGGCGCTGTTCGTCCACCCATTGCAGGCGGTAGCTGCGTCCCAGATATAGAAACCCCTCACCGTTGACATACTCACGCTCGACCTGGGCGGCGTTGAGTTCCCGCCACTCGGCCAGGTGTTTGTAAATCCAATAGCGTTTCTGTTCGATCAGCGCCTCGATTTCCTCGTCAGTGAAATGGTCGGGCACGCGCACAGATATCGAGCCATCGCGCTCGACGTAGATGCTGGCGGTCTTGCTGCGGTCGCTGCGGGTGAGTGCGTAGTCGATGTCTTTGTAGGTTGGCATCGTTGCTATCGCCCCCGATTTCGGGCGAGCGTCACCAACTCAGCCACGATATGTTCGTAACCGCTGTACATGGCTTCGATGCCACTGTAGAGGATGGTTTGGGTGAGATCGCCTTTCAATTTTCCGATTTGGAACTGACTTTCCCAGAAATTGACGATGCCGGTGTACTCGCCGATGATGCGGTGGATTTGAGCGGTGAGGTTCTTGAGTTTCCCCGCCTGTTCATCCGGCAGACCGTCGGGGAAGGCAAGCTGGGCGATGAGGTCGTAGTAGGGTTGCTGTTCGGTGGGGACGCCGGGCATGGTGTCGTCACGGCGTCCGGCGGCGGCCTCGCCTTGCAGGTCCAACATGGCCTGGTACAGCGCATCCCAGTCGTCTTTGTGCTTTTGGATGAGCTTTTCCAGCTTCTCTACCAGCTTGCCGTACAAAACCGGGTCTTCGTTGAACTTGATCTTGCAGTGGCGGCGGATGGCGTGCTCCATCTCGCTGGCCTTAGCCCGTGGTTGGCGTTGCGCCTGCACTTTGACGATGAAGTCAGGGTCGAGTAAATCCAGCGGTGGGATTTTGGGATCGACGCCCTGGCTGACGAGATGTTCATTGATCAGTTTGCGCACTTTGGCCCCGGCTTTGGCAAAATTGCCCACGCTGGTGTCCTGGTAGCGGTCGCGCAGGCGGCGGGCGAGGAAGCCCAAGCGTTTGGCCGGGATTTTGACGGGGGTGGCCGCGGGGTGGGGCAGTACGATGTTCATGCTCTGCAAGAAGAAGCCCAGGAGTGCGTCGAACTCCGCCCGCTGTTTGACATCCTCCAGCGCCTGTACGGCCTGCTCCAGCACCTCGTAGTTACGGGCGGGATCGGCGAGGGTCTGCTGCATGTAGCCTTCGATCTCGACGACACCCAAATCCTGGAAGAATTGGACGATGCGGTTGCAGCGACTCTCCAGGACGGGGATATCCTGGTTGATGTCGGTCATGGCGTCCATCACATCCTGCAGGGCCTCGTCATCGCCGGCGTAGATTTCCAGGGCCTTGCTGAGATGGTTGGAGATGCCGATGTAGTCGACGATGTGGCCTCGCGCCTTGCCGGCATGAACCCGATTGACGCGGGCGATGGCTTGCAATAGGCTATGCTCGCGTAGTTTCCTGTCCAGGTACATCACTTGCTCGACCGGCGCATCGAAGCCGGTGAGCAGCATGTCGCAGACCACCAGAAAGGCCAGGCCGGTTTCCGGTTTGGGCGGCTTACCTGCCGCCGGGTCGCCGTAGTCGAAGGGTTTCTTGAAGTTCTCGACGGCGTTGACCTCTTTGGCGTGCTGGCGGGCGGCGGTGACGACGACCAATTCGTTGGTTCCGGCGCTGGACACCACCACCGCCGACGTGAGGAATTCGACTTGGGCGATGAGGTCGGGGTCACGCCCGGAGGGCGGGAGAGCACGCGCCCGGTCGAGCCAGCGGCGCAGGGCCAGATCGATGAAGCGTTTGTAACGTACTGCCGCCAGCTTGTTGCTTGCCACCACTTGAGCTTTGAAACCATCGGGCAGGATGTGGGTGATGTAGTGCTCGACCATGTCCTTGGCAATGGCTTCGATCCGTTCTTCCGCTTCCAGGATGTCGCTGAAGGTGCCGTAGCGGCGTTTGATGGCGTTTAACTCCTGCGGCGTGCGCTCGGCGAAGAGGTCTTCGAACTTGCGCTCGAACTGGTCTCGGGATTGGATGGCGGTGTGAGCGGTCTTACCGGTGTACTCAATGGGAATGGTGACGCCATCCGCCACGGAATCCATGAGTTTGTAGCGGTCGATGTACGTGCCGAAGCGTCTGACGGTGCGGTGTTCGCCGTGGCGCTCGGTGATGAGGGGCGTGCCGGTGAAGGCGATGCGGGCGGCGTTGGGGAAGGCGGCGAAGAGGTTGTCGCCCAGATCACTGGACTGGGTGCGGTGCGCTTCGTCGATGAAGAGGGCGATTTTCTCGGAGTCGTTGACGGTCTCGAACACCCGGTATTCGGGCAGGGGTTCGGCGGCCAGGGCGTACTGCTGCCGTTGGGGGGAGGGGATGATCCGGCCGGATTCAGATTGGCGGTCGGGGAGCGTCAGGGGTTGCTCTCGCTCCTGGAATTTATGCACCATCACCATATTCAGGTCAGATGTGGTGGTTCCGAGCCGTTCACGCATGGCGTCGCCGCCGAATTCCACCACATGCACCGGTTCGCCGGTGAGATATGCGGTCTCGGTCAGTTGCTTCTCCAGGTCGGTGCGGTCGTTGACCATGATGATCTTGTAGTCGCTCAGGCCGGGCGTGGTGCGCATGCGCCGCACGGTGAAGACCATGGTCAGGGATTTACCGGAGCCCTGCGTGTGCCACACAACGCCAGAGCGTTGTCCAACGCCAGAGCGTTCACCGTCAACATTCTCACCCAGCAAGCGGTCGATGATTTTGCGCATGGCCCGGTATTGCTGGTAGCGGGGGATGACCTTGGCCATCTCGCCGCCGATCTGCATGAACAGCACGCAATGGCGGATGGCATCCAGCAAAATGGCGGGGAAGAGAAGGCCCTGGATCAGCATTTCCTGCGGGCGTTCCGCACCCAAAGGTGGAGTGTAGCGCCGTTGTTCGGGCGGCCAGATCTCGTTCCAGGGATAAAAATACTTATCGTCGGTGGCGGTGATGGAGCCGACATCGGCTTTTTCGCCGCAACTGCGGATGAGTAACTGGTTGGCGTGGAAGAGGCGGGGCTCACCCTCGCGCAGGCCTTGGACGCGGGCGTCGGGATCATCCCGCTGGTCGGAATAGCGCATGAGTTGGAGGAAGGCTTCTTCCATCGAGTTGGCCCCGGTGGGGTCGCTGCCCTCCAGCTTGCACTCGACCACCGCCCAGGGCAGGCCGTTCACAAAGAGCACGATGTCAGGGATGATAAAATTCTTCACCCGGCCCGGCGTATCCACCCGGAACTGATTGATGGCGATGAAGCGGTTGCGCTGCGGCCGCTCCCAATCCACCAGCTTGACTTCGGGATATTCCTCGCCCGTCAGTTCGTTGCTGCCCACCACCACCCGCGTCTGTCCGACCAGTTTGCGGGTGACGATCTCATTGGCCTCCAGCAGGGGCTTGCTCGCCACCTCTGTCGTCAGTTCGTCGTGCAGCGCCGCCAGTTGCGCGTCCGTCAGCCAGGGCCTGCCATCGGCCAGGGTGTTGATGCCCCGCACCGCTTCCATGAACACACATCGCAACGTCGTCTCCCGGAAATCATCTCGCAGGCTCTTGCCCGGGTCGCCAGGAATGCCGTGGGGGCCGTGGTCGATCACCTCCCAGCCTAGAGCGGCGAGTTGGTCGAGGAAGGGTTTTTCGACGAAGGTGTATTCGGACATGATCCCGTGTGAGTGAAATGCTAGCTTAAGTATACCGCAGAGTCAGTTTCTGGCCGAGTGAACTCGGACTATTCGGGCGCTTCGCGCCGATGGTCGACCTGCGTCGACCGGTCAGCGGACAAGTTATCATTTTTTCGGTGGGCTGTCGTAGTATTCGAAGAAATCTTCCAGTTCTACCAAAAGTTCATCCATTCCATGATGGTTTTTCTGGTTGTTGATGTAACCCATAATTTTGGAAACATCCCACCGGCTTACACTGAAAGCGCCATAAAAGCCCATCCATTTGAAACCATAGTCGAGTTGGAGGCGGTTGTTGGCAAAATGAGATGAGACGCCTTTGAGTTGTTGCACCAATTTCGAGATCGAAAGCGTGGGAGGAATACGCAGCAACACATGCACATGGTCAGGCATTCCGTTGATTGCCAGCATTCGGCAGCTCAGCGAATGGGCGACATCACCGATGCTGCGGTACAAGGCTCGTTCCATTTCAGGCATTATGAGCGGCAATCTATCCCATGTTGCCCATACCAGATGCACGTAGAGTTCGACTTTATCAGTTCTCATTGGATGACCTCCAAATTTGATGAATGAAGGGCGGCGTAGGCTGTCGTGATCCCGTGTGAGTGAAATGCTAGTTCAAGTATGCCGTAGAATTCTAAGAATGTCAGGTCCTACCGACCTCTCGCCGAGTAAACTCGGGCGTTCCAGGCGCTACGCTCCAGTGGTCGGCCTTCGCCGACCAGTCACATGGCGGAATCCCGGACGGCGAAGGCCGTCCACTGGCCAAAGGCCCAAAGAGCCCGAATTCATTCGGCCACGTGCCCGGTATGACAATAGGCGCAACGATGATCGTCCGCAGCCAGCAGTTGACGCCGCAACCCCGCCGAGATGTGAATGCTCATGGCAGTCTATAATTTTTCGGCGGGAGGAATGGCATGACCGCACCAGCGCAGCAGCGACAGCGCATGGGCTTTGCGCAGCATGAGCAGGTCGGCCTCTTGCATCAACTGTTTCAATTCGTTCTGCTCTTCTTGTTTGAGGCGATCCTCCGCCTGTCGTTCCAACAATTCCTGAAACCGGGCAACCGCTGCTTGTGATGGATGACTGCGGGCGACCCGCCAGAGCGCGTCATCATCCAACCTATCCAGGGCGGCGAGGTCGGCCTGGAAACGGGCCGGCGCCTCCTCCCAACTGGGTGGCCCTCCCACCTCTACAGCCCGCAGCAGCAGACCGGTAAGGGGTTGGCGGGTGGCCGTGGCCATCTGCTGGAAACGCAGAAACAGGGGCTCTGGCAGGGACAGGGTGATGTTTTGGGTCTTCATATTTTCACCTGTTGACAGTACAGCCGATTGAAAGAACGGCGTACGTTCATGCTCATCTCAGTATACCGCAGAATCGAGAAAAACGTGCAGAGATGCTGTATCGGGCGTCAAGGATCGGAGGTGCGACGCAGGCAAGCTACGCTTGCTCGCAAGTGCATCGCACCTGATTTGCCATGATCGCTCACATCCCAACCCAGGGCGGCGAGTTGGTTGAGGAAGGGTTTTCGACGAAGAGGTATTCGTGCATTTTTTACGTATCCACTGTACTGTCAATTGTATCGACCCCCACCCGCACCCGCACCGTCAGCAGGTCTTGCATGAGACCGGTTTTTATATTCTGGAGCTTTGTTTGTCCTCTTGATAAGTCGTCCAAATAGGCATCAAGATTCTCCAGTCCGTCAATTATTCGAAACTGCTCATCGTCCGATGGGATCTTGACATGGAGCTTCCCAAATTCGACTTGGTTGACATTCACATTTGCGCTTCGCGTGGCAACCTGAAACACTCGAAGCCTGAATGGCTCATT
>JAAENL010000518.1 GCA_024224435.1 Halieaceae bacterium | reverse complement strand
GGGCCGCGCAAACCCTGCTCGAAGTGACCGGGTCTGGCAAGACATTTACCATAGCGCACGTGGTAGAGGCGTTGCAGCGGCCGCCCACTGGAATGGCCCATAACGAGACTCTGGCGGCTCAGTTGTACGGCGAATTCAAGGAGTTTTTCCCCGATAATGCGGTGGAGTATTTCGTCTCCTATTACGATTATTACCAGCCCGAGGCCTATGTTCCCTCGTCGGATACCTTTATAGAGAAAGATGCTTCGGTAAATGAACACATCGAACAGATGCGTCTTTCTGCCACCAAGGCGCTGCTCGAGCGCAGCGATTGCCTCGTGGTGGCCACTGTTTCGGCCATTTATGGTCTGGGTGACCCCAACTCTTACTTTAAGATGCTGATCCACCTGTCACGGGGTGAAATCATCAACCAGCGGGACATATTGCGGCAGTTGGCGGAGCTTCAATATGTGCGCAACGATACGGATTTCCGGCGCGGTACCTACAGGGTGCGGGGTGACGTCATCGACATCTACCCTGCGGATTCTGAGCGCGAGGCCGTGCGTATCGAGCTGTTCGATGAGGAGATCGAGAACATCTGCTGGTTTGATCCGCTCACCGGTGCTGTAGAGAACCGGGTGGCCCGGGTCACCATTTACCCCAAGACGCACTACGTTACTCCTCGCGAAACCATGTTGTCCGCGGTGGAGCATATCGAGGAGGAGTTAAGCGGGCGTCTCGCCCAGCTCAAGGATCTGAATAAGCTGGTTGAGGCGCAGCGCCTGGAGCAGCGAACCCGCTACGATGTAGAAATGATTCGAGAGCTGGGGTATTGCACGGGCATAGAGAACTATTCGCGGTATTTATCGGGTCGCGCGCCGGGGGATCCGCCGCCCACCCTGTTCGAGTACCTTCCAGATAATGCTCTGGTTATTGTGGATGAGTCTCATGCCAGCATTCCCCAGATCGGCGGCATGTACAAGGGGGACCGCTCCCGTAAGGAGACCCTTGTGGAATTCGGTTTCAGATTGCCATCGGCGCTGGATAATCGCCCACTGCGATTCGAGGAGTGGGAGCATCTTGCGCCACAGATGATTTTTGTCTCCGCCACGCCCGGCCCCTACGAGCAGGACAAGGCCGGCCAGGTTGTCGAGCAAGTGGTCAGGCCGACAGGGCTTGTCGATCCCGAAGTTGCTGTTCGGCCTGCGGGTACGCAAGTGGACGACCTGTTGGGTGAGATTCATCAGGTGGTGGAGGAGGGTGACCGCGTATTGGTCACTACCCTGACCAAGCGCATGTCGGAAGATCTCACGGAATACCTGAGTGACAACGGTGTGAAGGTGCGTTATCTGCATTCCGATATTGAGACAGTCGAGCGAGTCGAGATAATTCGCGACCTTCGGCTTGGTGTATTCGATGTGCTCGTAGGGATTAACCTGCTGCGCGAGGGTTTGGATATGCCGGAAGTTTCTCTGGTGGCTATCCTTGATGCGGATAAGGAAGGTTTCCTGCGGTCGGATCGTTCGCTGATTCAGACTATGGGTCGTGCGGCTCGCCATCTAAGGGGCAGGGCGATCCTTTATGCGGACAAAATCACCGGCTCTATGGAGCGGGCCATGGCCGAGACGAGCCGCCGTCGCGAAAAACAACTGGCTTACAATGAGAAGCACAATATCACGCCGGTGGGCGTGACAAAGTCAGTTCAGGACATTATGGAAGGCGCACGACGTATGCCGACCCGCAGCAAGTCCAGGGCAAAGGAAGCAGGGGAGCCCAAGGTGGCCTACGGTGCCGAACTCGAAAATCTGACTCCTTCAGCCCTCGCGCGCAAGATCAAGCAATTGGAAAGTCAGATGCATGAGCATGCTATGAACCTTGAATTTGAGGAGGCTGCCGCTCTGCGAGACCAGTTGGCCGAATTGAAACAGGCTGCGTTTCTGAGTTGACACCGCACAGCAATGCAACACGCAAGCACACTGCAGCGGATGAAAACCATAAAGTTGTCTCTTCGACTGCTGATTTGGTAGCTAAGCAGTGATACCCGCCAGTGTCGATTATGCGGCACTCGTGCAGCATGAGGGATGCCAAACAGGGGCACTGCCCGTATTGCGATTGATCAGGGTGAAAGGCAACCGGCAGGCATGCCCTCATATCTGATGACGGCGCCTCTTTTCAGGTTGCTGCGATCACAGATGCCCTCGATACGGGCTTTCCCTTGGCCGCTGTTTCGGGCAATATGCGGCCCATTCAACCTGCATGTGGCCTTTGGTAGGGGCCACCACTGATAGAGGAATTCAAATGCCCGTGATTACCTTGCCGGACGGCAGCCAGCGTTCGTTCGATAACCCTGTT
>JAAENL010000517.1 GCA_024224435.1 Halieaceae bacterium | reverse complement strand
GTGTCAAGAAGTTCCGGACTGGCGTGAGTCGCACCGTACCAGGTGGACCAAACATCGGCATCACGAATCCGATAGTCTGCAGACAGGTCAATCACGCGGCTGCCGGTCGCCAGAATCTCTGGCACCATGTTCATCGCCACATTATGCGGGGTCGCGAAGAACACGACATCACAAGCCGCAAGCGCCTGCACGTCCGGCTCGGTGAAAGTGAGCTCGTAAAGCCCGCGCAGATTGGGAAAGAGGTCGTCGACCCGGCGGCCCGCCTCGGCACGGGAAGTCAATACGGTCACCACTGCGTCCTCGTGAGACGCCAGCAGACGCAGAAGCTCTACACCGGTGTACCCGGTGCCTCCAACAATACCAACGCTAAGCATCGCTCTTACCCAAGCCTAAAGCTACTTTTTGTAAACGCCGGTGCTGGAGCCAAACACAACGCCGGCATGTGCAGCGGCGTAGTATAAAAGTATTAGCACGCAAGATAACTGTTAATATTGTCCTTTTGGCACCATTGGAACCCGCCGTGCGCCTACTCCTCTCCCATTACCGGCGACAGCTGGTTAACTATGAATCAGTACTAGCCTACTCATTACTGGGCATACTGGGCGGCCTGGCCTCAGGACTGGTGGTGCTTGCATTTGAGTTATCCATTGACGAGCTGGGCAGCCTTTGGGGTGTCGGCTCTTCGGGCGCGGATTTCGAAGGCTTGCCGCGCTGGCTGCATTTCGCCTTGCCCGTGGGTGGTGCACTTCTGCTGGGCTGTGTCTACGCCACACTGAAGCCGCGGGACCGCGAAACAGGTATTGTGCACATCCTGAGCCGCATGCATTCCCACTACAGCAT
>JAAENL010000516.1 GCA_024224435.1 Halieaceae bacterium | reverse complement strand
CGCATATCAGCGAGAAGAACAACAGCCTGGATCGGGCGCAAGGCGCCATACTTGGAGCGCTGGGCTCACTCGACTCAGTCACATTCGCCGAGCAGGCCGGGGGCTTCGACTGGTTGACGTTGGAGCGAGCTTGAATCGCGCGGCGGGTGGCAGCGCAACTAGTTGCAGTGCGTCGGTAAGGTAATGATCGCGACCTGTCCGAGACTTCCGGGCTTCGGGCACTGCAGGGCGGCGTTGCCCGACAATTCCAGTTCTCGTAGTGCCGGCAGTCGGTAAAGTGGAACAGGGTCGATTATTGCGTTGTCATCCAGATAGAGCACCTCTATTGAGTCCATGGCACCCAGTTCCACCAGGTTGCGAATTTCATTATCCGAAAAACGTGCCGCTATGAGGCCGGTGAAAACCGAGAGACCTTCAAGGCTTTGTATGCCCGCGGAGCTGCAATCGAGAATATCCAGTTGCTGGGGCTCGGTAACGCCGCGGTCCTTGATGGTTTGTTGCAGGCACTCCCGCAGGCCCTGATCCGGTGTTGTATAATCCCTGTACAGGGCGGGAGAATAGACAACCTTGTCGTTCACCTTAAAATCGTAGTCCTGGCAGGCGCCAAGACTCACTACAGCTGGAATAAACAAGATATAAACGAGTCGCTTGAACATACCGGGAACTTGCACCTGTTAACCTCGCTGTTATATGGGCGTGGCGACCACGCCGTAGGACTCTTATAATGCCAGTTGTTGCGCCACAGATCACCATCACAATGGGATATTCGCGTTAGCGGGACAACTCTATGCCGGATACTTTGGATACAGGCAGCCTCGAAGGGGTACCACCGGGTGACCCGAAAGATGAAATCGTCCGGGATGCAATCAGTATTGTGCAGCGTGGCAATCTCAAGGCGCTGGAGACGACTCTGCGCCGCCAGTGGCGAATGGGCCAGAACATCGTACTGTGCTGGAGCGCGGATGAGCGCGGTGTGCTGGTGATACTTGTGCCCCATTACTTCCTCGGCAATTATTGCGCGGTTACAGACGGGCCCGATGGATCGGAGCACAGTAATGAGGGCTTTATTCGAGCCCTTATTTCCGGCGTGCGGCGGAAAACCCGTGAGGAGCTGTTCTCGGTCAGCAAGCGTCTTGATGTTGCCCCCACCTTTATCAAGTTGGAGACCAGGCTGGCTGAGGAGTTGCCGGTCATCGATGCGGTGGAACAAATTATTCGGCGCTATGGTCTGAGTTATGTGGATAGCAGGGCGGTACTGCTATTTGATATTGTGGACTTTTCGCTGCACACGCCCTTCGAACAGGCCAGCCAGTTAAACAGTTTGTCTTACTCACTCAATTCTGCCTATAACAAGCTGTCGGCGCAGGGAGTTGAGGTCAACTTCTCTCGCACAACTACGGGAGACGGATATTACATCTGGAATCGCGACCTTGGGGCCCATGCCAACAGGAACCTGTTCCTTTTCATGTTGCTGGTGGTGGCAGATAACGCCGTGGCCCGAGCCGCATCCAAGGGCAATACGGCTCCTGTGGTGCGAACGGGCTACCATATCGGCGGCCACTACGAGATGTACCTGGCCGAGGGCGTTAATCCCTCGGGCTTCAGCTATATTGTCGGGGATGTGACCATAGAGCTGGCGCGTATGCTGGACCGGGCGCTACCCAGTCAGATTCTGATTGGTGAGTTTCATTGTGAACAGGCGGATCAGCCGGCGAGTAAGTTGGAGTCGATAACACCCGTATCGGCAGAGACATTTGTTCACGCCTGTAGTCCCGGGTTGGCCTCGTTCCGCGGCATTCCCCTGTCAGGAAAAGGCATACAGAACATCGCCTGTGGTCTGACGGAAAGCGTTGCGTCGGACGGGCAGCGCGGGCCGCGGCGGTTTCGTGTTGTCGACAAGCATGGGTTGTCCCGCTTTGTATACAATTTGCAGATTGATATCGTGCTCGAAGGCGCCGAGCTGCATCTTGGCCTGCCGGAAAGCGAATTGCCCGGGGTTAATGAATTCTCCGCAGGAGAGATTGATCCTGTTGAAACAGTGCAAAGTGCTGCGGAACTGGTAGACGATTTGTCCGATATATTCGGCAAGAAAGAAGCAGAGAAGATTGTCAAAGAATGATGAGGTCTCAGCGGCGACCCGCCGACGAAATCCTGTTAGTGCTCCTGTGTCTGTTCCAAAGGCGAGACCCTCGGGAGAGTAAAAGCCGGTATATACGCACGGTAGTGACTACCCATGTTTTCCGCCCGGAAAATGTCGCACCAGGCTGCCCCTGAATTCCCCGCTGTTCTGGCCGCCGGCGATGGCCAGGCAGACCGCGCCCGGGATCTTGCCCGGCGTTTGCAGCTGCCACTGCTTGCGGTTGGCGCGGAGTTCACCGCAATGCCGGCCGGCAAGGTGGTGTTGCTTGTGGAGCCTCGCGGCTTGGCCCTGCAGCATACGGGAATGGGCGCGCCAGGGCCGGTGAGGGTGGAATTTGAGGGCGGCGATATGCTTCACCGTCGACGTACGGGCGGTGCTCGCTTGCTGGGCAAGGCGGTTGGCTACGGAAAAAAAACCGTTTTGCAGGTACTGGACGCAACCGCCGGTCTGGGGCGCGATGCCTTTCTGCTGGCAGACATTGGTTGTCGCGTCCGCCTGTGTGAACGAGAGCCATTACTGGCGGAGTTACTGCGGGACGCGCTCGATTGTGCGGCTCTGGCGCTGGACCCACAGCTGCGCGCGGCGGCGCAGCGTTTGCAGCTATATGTGTCTGATTCGACAGCACTGGATGAAGGCCAGCTGGATGGACTGGATGTGATTTATCTGGACCCTATGTTTCCGCAGCGCTCCAAGAGTGCGGCCGTCAAGAAGGAGATGGCTGTTTTTCAGGCACTGCTGCCGCACACAGTGCCCAGCGATGCTGATAGACTGCTGGCATGGGCACTGCAGCAGGACGTTGCCAGGATTGTGGTCAAGCGTCCCCTGCGAGCGCCCCACCTCGGCGCAGTATTGCCGTCGCACAGCGTCGCCGGTAAGACCGTGCGATTCGATGTGCATGTGCGCCGCAAGCTGGCCTGACGGTGCGGGCCGATACTGCGCTGAATCTAGGTGTTGAGCACCCCGGGAGAAAATATGCCTGACAGTAAAACTATCGCATTGGTAACTGGTGCATCTGCTGGCCTCGGTGCTGAATTCTGCCGTCAGTTAGCCGCTCGCTGTGATGTTGTCATTGGGGTGGCCAGACGCCGGGATCGCCTTGATGCGCTGGCCGCCGAGCTCGCGGGGTCGGCGGAATTTCATGCCGTGGAAGCGGATCTTGCCACTGTAGAGGGTGTGTCAAGAACCATGGAGGCTCTGCGGCAACTGGGCCCGGTGAACATACTGGTGAACAATGCAGGTGTTGGATCAATGGGCGAATTCGACGCCCTTTCGATTGAGTCCCAACGTGCCATGGTGAGTTTGCATGTGGATGCGACTATGAGCCTGTGTCGGGCAGCCATTCCCTTTATGCGTGAGCAGGGCGGTGGCGAAATCGTCAATGTATCCTCGTTGGGTAGTCTGGTGGAAGGAAAAGGTATGGCCGTCTACGGTGCGACCAAAGCATTCCTGAATTATTTTTCGCTGGCCCTGCAGGCAGAGCTGGCGGACACCGGTATCGAGGTACAAGCCCTGTGTCCCGGTTTCACTCGTACGGAATTCCACGACGCCATGGTCTCTGAGGGATTTGACCGCGACTGGATTCCAGAGTCGATGTGGCAGACGCCGGAGCAGGTAGTAGAGGCTAGCCTGGCGGCGCTTGGCAGTGGCCGGGTGCTGGTGGTTCCCGGCGCTGCTAATCGTGATATGGCCAAGTCAGGGATAGAGCAACAGCTTGCGCTACTCGACTAGCAGTCTGTTCATCATACCCTTGTATATCGCAGCCAAGCGTGGCAAGTCGGTTGCCAGCACCTGTTCGTTGAGCTTGTGAATGGTGGCATTACTCGGCCCTATTTCCACTACCTGTGCGCCGGTGGGAGCGATGAAACGCCCGTCAGAAGTGCCGCCTGCCGTTGATAGTTCGGGCTTGCTCCCGGTTACTTCCTCAATGCTGTCAATTGCGGCCTGCACCAGTTCGCCCGCTGGCGTTAGAAAAGGTTGGCCACTGAGGTTCCAATCAAGACTGTAATCCAGTTCGAAACCCTCAAGTATGCCGGTTGTGCGCTTGCGCAGTTCCTCGTCCGTCACCTCGGTAGAAAAGCGGAAATTAAAATCGATTCTGGCTTCTCCGGGAATAACGTTGGTCGCACCTGTACCGGCGTGAATGTTGGAAACCTGAAAAGACGTTGGGGGGAAAAACTCGTTGCCCTCGTCCCAAGTCTCAGTAGCCAGCGCGTGTATTGCCGGTAGCAGGGCATGAATCGGGTTGGTTGCCAGATGAGGGTACGCGATATGGCCCTGTACACCATGAACGGTCAGAGTGGCGCCCAGTGAGCCCCGGCGACCATTCTTTATCACGTCGCCCAGCTTTACTGAGCTGGAGGGCTCGCCGACCACGCACCAGTCGATGGATTGGCCGATATCCTTAAGATGTTCTAACACGCGAACGGTGCCATCCACGGCGGGGCCCTCCTCGTCGGAAGTGATGAGAAAACCTATTCTGCCCACGTGGTTGGGGTGCTCGGCGACAAATTCCTCGCAGGCGACCAACATCGCTGCCAGGCTGCCTTTCATATCGGCACTGCCGCGACCGAACAGAACGCCATCGGTGAGTGTGGGTTCGAAAGGGGGCGTATCCCATGCATCGACCGGCCCGGTGGGTACCACGTCGGTGTGGCCCGCGAATACAAGTATGGGGCCGGAGTCACCGCGCTGCGCCCAGAAATTGCTCACCTTGCCAAAGGGCAGGCCGGTACACTCAAAACCGAGAGCCTGTAAATGCTCCATCATCAATGCCTGGCAACCAGCATCCTCAGGCGTAACCGAAGGTCGTCGGATCAGTTCACTGCATAGGTTTAGTGTGCGTTCCATCAATCTTGTCCATCTTGGTTCAGTTATGCGCGTGGAGTTCCTCGTTGAGCTCTACGGCACTGCGATTAGTCAGGCACTCCACCGCGCCTGTGGTCGAGTTGCGACGGAACAGCAGGTCTGACTTGGCCGCAAGAGTGCTGGCCCTGACTGTCTCGACGGCTGCGCCGGCTGCGTCGAGTATAGTAACTTTCGTGCCTGCGGTCAGGTAGAGCCCTGCCTCGATCGTGCAACGGTCTCCCAATGGGATGCCCGTACCGCCATTGGCGCCGACCAGGCAGCCTTCGCCCATGCCGTTGACGAGTTTGCCGCCACCGGACAGCGTGCCCATAGTCGAAGCACCGCCCCCCAGGTCCGAGCCCGCTCCGATCAGGACGCCGGCGGAAATGCGACCTTCGATCATGCCGGGACCCTCGGTTCCGGCGTTGAAGTTCACAAAGCCCTCGTGCATAACGGTTGTTCCTTCTCCCAGATAGGCACCGAGCCGCACGCGCGCGGTATGTGCTATCCGTAGACCGGTAGGTACAACGTAATTAGTCATCTTGGGGAACTTGTCGACACAGCTAACCTCAAGAACCTCACCACGTAAACGAGCCGACAACTGTCGCTCTGGCAGTTCCTCGATATCCACTGCGCCCTCGTTGGTCCACGCTACGTTGGGAAGTGCGCCAAACAGGCCCTCAAGATTCGTACCATGCGGCTTCACCAGCCTGTGGGACAGCAAGTGCAGCTTGAGATACGCCTCCGGAACATTTTTTGGTTGTCCATCTGCAGTCAACAGTACAGCGACGACCGGCTGCTTTGTGTGGCGAAATCTGGCCGCCAGTTCTGCCTGAGAAGACTCGCCGGCAGCCGTCAGCGCACTTTCTAGCGCCTCAATCTCGGCGCCGCTCAGCGCTGCATTGTTGTCGCATTCGCGCAGAGTATCTGCCAGCGCTGGGGACGGATTCATAATGGGTGTGGGAAAATATACCTCGAGCCACTCGCCCCTGCTGTTATGGGTGCCTACGCCCAGCCCAAAGGCAAACATGCCGTCGCTCATTTCAATCACCCCTCAACTGATACGTTTCCCCCGGAGAGTTTTTCTCTGCGAGGCTACAAAAAGTGTGCGCATTATCGTGTTGTTAGGGGGTCTGGGGCAAGTTGTTCTGCCGTGGATTACAAAGAGTTGAGCGACGGGCGCGTGTTTGTTCTTTTACAGGGGCAGACGAGTGGCTACATCAGACCGCAATTCATAGGGTGTGTAACTCAAAAATCTTCTCGTACCCAGCGGGAGGAGAGCCTGTGTGATACTGCTTTCCTGTATCGAGCAGGGGACGTTTGACCAGTG
>JAAENL010000515.1 GCA_024224435.1 Halieaceae bacterium | reverse complement strand
GACCACCCAGGAGAGCGCCACCATGTTGCCGTTGGCACAAATGATTCAGAAGCGGGACTGGGATGCCGCCCAGGCTTATGTTGACCGGCAAAGCATCGGCATCATTCCGGAGATTCGTGTCATCGTGAATGATCCAAAGACGGACAGCACCACACGGGATATTGCGTACGGCTATCTGCGTCGCGTGCGCACGCTGGACTCCGCCTTGCTGCTGGCGCAAGGACTAGGAGAAGGGGGGCGAAGTAACAGCGTGCTGGGCCTGATCGAAAATCCTCGGGCCGAGGTCTATCCTATTCTCAGAGCCAAATTGCTTCCCCCAAGGGAGGAGACAAACAAAAACCTTCTGCTCGTGATGGCCCAGATGCCGGTACCCGAAGAGCAACGGATTGCGGACATCAAGCCGTATCTGGAGGCTAGCTATATCGATACTCGCTACGGCGCAATTTTCGGCCTTGCGTTATTGGGCGACCCGAACAGTAACGAGCGGTTTGCCTATGAGTTGGGAACAAAATGGCCCTCTGCAAAAGAAACTTTTCTTTCTATTTTTTACGAATACCGCGCCTGGCGTATCCCCAAGTTCGTACCGGTGCTGATCCCCGTCCTGAATGACCCGACCCCACTCAAAGACATCGGCGTGCGCCGTCGCAACGAAGACGGCAGCGAGTCATACATGACCCCCGAAGAGTTGCGCTATGTACGCGCGTGGGACTACGCGTTGAACATCATCGTCAAGACGCTCAATCTGGACGTACCGTTCAAGATTGCAGACAACGTGACGTACAGCAGAGCGCAGCGTGATCTGGTCAAACAGAAGCTGCGCGACCTGGGCTATACCGTCACGGACGAACCGTATCCGGTAACGGCGGCGCAGTGAGAGGTGACAGAATCATGAAATGCAATCGTGCGCGAATCCAATCATGGTGCATTTTCTTGAGTGGTGCGCTGAGCTTCCTCGGCATACCAATGCCGTCATCTCATGCGCTCAGCGTCCCAGTCAGGCTGGTAAGTACCGCCAAGCAGCCGCTAGCAAGAATGCTCCAAGAGCAAGATTGGGGTGCTGCCCAAGCTTATGTTGATCAGCAGGGAATTAAAATTATTCCGGAGATACGTTCTATCATAAGTGACCCGGAACTAGACCCTTCCACGCAACTTACTGCATACGGGTATTTGCGGCCCTTTCACACGCTGGAATCGACTGTATTACTCGCATATGGGCCGATCATGGAGGGTCGGAGTAACACCGTACTTGGTTTGCTTGAGGACCCACGCCCGGAGGTCTATCCGATACTCAAGGCTAGATTGGATTTCCCCCTTTCATACCCGAAAAACGACCTCTTGCTCATTATGGCCCAAATGCCTGTGCCGGTTGGGCAGAGGATTGCGGACATCAGGCCGTACCTGGGTACCAAATATATTGACACCCGCTATGGCGCCGTCTTCGGCCTCGCACTTCTGGACTTTCCGGGCAGTAACGAGCGGTTTGCTTATGAACTGGGAACAAAGCTACCTGCGGCCAAAGCCAAGTTTCTTTCCACTTTCCACCAATACAGCGCCTGGTGTATTCCAAAGTTCATGTCTGTGTTGATCCCGGTGCTGAATGATTCGATGCCGCTCAAGGACATCGTCGTCAGTCACTACAGAGAAGAAGGCCGCAACTCATACCTCGTCTCTCAAGAGCTGCACCACGTTCGCGCGTGGGACTACGCCCTGAACATCCTTGTCAACACGCTCAAGATCGATGTGCCGTTCAAGGTCGAAGACGACGTGACGTACAGCAAAGCGCAGCGAGATCTGGTCAAACAGAAGCTGCGGGACCTGGGCTACACCGTCACGGATGAACCGTATCCGGTAACGGACGCACAGTAAGTGGCACTAAACAGAAACGCCAGAAAAAATTTAAGCGGCGAAGAGTTCGATCACCGGCCAGCCACGTGCTTCGGCCACGCCGCGCAAGGTGGCATCGGGGCTGATGGCAATGGGATGGGAAACGGCTTCCAGCAGCGGCAGATCGTTGCGTGAATCGCTGTAGAACACCGTGCGGGAGAAGTCCGCCATGCGTTGGCCGCGCTGCGCAAGCCACTCGGTCACGCGCACGATCTTGCCGGCGCCAAAGCTCGGGGTGCCG
>JAAENL010000514.1 GCA_024224435.1 Halieaceae bacterium | reverse complement strand
GATCATTGGAGGCCTTGGGGATATGCCCGTCGTTTAGCGCCGCCAGCGTCGTATCACCCGACACCCGTGAGGTCGACGGTTCCGCGACCGGCGCGAGATTAACACCCGTCGCCGCCTCTGCGGCTGGACACAGCGTAATGCCGGAAAGAATAATGATAAAAATGAAATTTTTGTTGGTCATCGGGCTGTCTCGTATTTGAGTTTATAGCTGCGGTTAACTGATTTTCTCGCAACAGTGAGTATGGTTGCAGCCTCTAAATCACTCCCGGCGCTGCAGAATCTGGACAGGTCTTTTCCAAAAAAGCGGGGTCGGACGTGGAAATTGAACTTCAGAGGCACAGAAGTGTGCCATCGACGGTGCATAGGTAGAGAGCGCCGTGTGCGGCAGCCAGGCCGTCGAATATAGGGGGCGATGGAAGGGCGTGCGTGAATGTCACGGACCCGTTTTTGGTACTGAATCCTTGCAGAACGCCAGCGTCGACTGGGCCGGACTGTGCATCGCCCGTGCCTTGCGGGTCCAGCGGATCGGAATTACCCGCAGCAAATAGCGTGCCTTGGGTCAGTAGCAATGCCCGCACTCTCATGTTGACCGGAACGCGCCAGCCAGAAGTGGCACTCCGCCGCATCTGGACGTCGCTGATATTGGGTTGGGCGAACAGATGGTACTCGCCTTCTCCGGCTTTATTCATGTTGTGCTTGTTGCCCCTATGGCTTTCGTTGTTGCTATAGGAGTCCGCGCCATAGATGAATTTGTCGTTGAAGCAGAGCAGATGGCCAATGATATCGCCACCGAACACACCGTTTGGACGACTTCCGAGGCTCTTCGTCCAGTAGGTGCGGAACGCATACGTGTCGTCCTCAAAGGAGCTGCTTCGTCCAGAGGAAAGCGTGGGCTTGTTCGGGTAGACCCTCTTCAAATCGGCGATCTTTAGTGTGTGGCTACCCATCACCAGATGCTCGCCGTGCTTGACAATCATATTGTTCATGTTTGCCACTTTCGGATCGATCGGGGCCTGTGCAGTCGTCGCGCCGGTGTCGAGGTTGAGGCGCGTCAGAAGGATGCCACCATCCATGTCTGTATGCCTGCCCACGGTGCAGAAGACCTCGTCGTTTTCCACCAGAACGCTCCCCAGGATCGGACGCGCCGACTCGATTCGCCCATAGGCGACAATCAGCGGGTCTGCCGGGGCGGCCTGGTACCGCCAGACCAGTTGGCCGTCATCTGCGTTCAGGCAGTACACGCTGCCATCGCGACACCCGAACACAAAACGCCCCCGGGCATAGGTGGGCGATTGGTCCACCCGGTTGCCGGCGACGAATTTCCAGAGCGGTTTGCCCGACCGCGAATCGAAGGCCAATATAGAATGCGAATCGACGTTGGAAACCACCACCTTGCCATCGGCAATGACCGGCGAGGTGAGTCGTCCGCCAATTTGTGCCTTCCACGCAACTTTAGGCTTGGCTGGCACCTGGGTCGCAACATATCCCCCTCGCTCAGCCGTGCCTCGGTAGATAGGCCAATCCTCTTTCGCCGCCGCAGGGGCCTTTAGCTTCACGCCGTAGGCCGGTCCCTTGATGAGGCGTCCGGCCTTCGGGTTGATGGAATCGGGAGCCTTCGGGGAACCCGGCGCCATGCCAATATCGCCCCGCAGGAAGGGATTGCATTGGCAATCCGTCGGAAAGGTATAGAGCATACCGTTTGCAGGCATCCAGCCATGGCCACAGACACTCCGCCCGGCTGCGGTGTTTGTCAGCTCGCCCGTTTTAAAATCGATAAAGGAGTACTTTCCGCAGATCAAATATTTCGCGGTGGCGGTATCCGGAGCACATCCTTTATTATAGCCCTTGATGGGAATTTTGCGGATTATTTTGCCCGTTCGCGGATCGAGCCCTGACCAGTTAGGGTTCTTGGTCTTCTTGCCTATTCTGGGGTCTAGTGTTTGCTCGCCGCGAACCCAGATTTCCCCATTCAGGCGAAAGAAATCCAAGAAGTTCTCTCCGTGCGCATACATGGTGAACGGACGGCTCCACAGGTAGGCGCCGTCTTTTGCGTTCATGCCGTAAATGCTCGTCGGGTCCTTCGCCGTGCCACAGATCAGAACGCCGTCGATCACCGTGCGTAGGCGGATATCCTTGAGCTTCGGATCGCTAAGGGCCTCATATTTCTGTTGCCAAACTTTCTTGCCGTCGGTCATCCGCTGGCAGGCGATCTCGCCCCCTTCGAGGTACGCATAGACAAACCCATCTTGAACCACAACATTGTCTGATGTCTGTTTGGATGTCCAGATCGTCTTTCCAGAATTCCTGTCCACGACGCGTACAGGCCCGCCCCCGGTCAGCACAAGACGGTCGCCAACGAGCAGGACGTTTGTGGGATTGTGTTCAAACACAGTGATCGTTTTGCCGCTCAAGGCATCGAGGGCGTGAAGTTTTCCACCCGGTTCCAGCACGCAGTAGAGGCGATCCGTTGTGGCGCACATCGCCGCTTGGCTGAACGTGCGGTTTAGGTCCTGGGTTGCATTTTTCACGATGGGCAGCTCGCGTCGCCAGAGCACAAGCCCGTTGTATGCATCCCGGCAGATGAGCACGGGCTGGGCCGGTGCGACGTAGAAACGGGGTCCTTCGTCCGCCAGCATAAAGTTTCGTCCGCCCGCGGACACCGCGCCATTGGGGTGACCCTTGTGGCTGCGCGAACGTCGCTGGCCGTCGATCCATCGTAAGTGAACAGGGGGCCCGGCGAGCTGATCGTCTGACGTCCTGCTGCGCGCACTGTCGTGCCGATACTGGGGCCATTCATCCATGCCGGCAGGTCGACGCTTGGTCACGACGGTCCACGACTGGCCCTGTATTCGGGTGCGTTCCAGTTCAGCCTCCTTGGCAGGCAACTGCTTCTTCAGCCACGATTCATGTTGCGTCGATACATGGAGAAACGCCTTGCCGTCGGGAGAGAGGCATCGAACCAGATCGGCCACACCGATTCCCTGCTCAGGCCCGAAATTCTCGGCCACAAAAATGCTCACGATACCGTCGGCGTAGGGTAGCCTGCCCGGGGCGTATGTCATGGCAGTGGCCCGAGCATCATCGCTCTGGACACGAACATGGTCGCGAAGTTGAAGGTATCTCGCCTCGGTAGAGGTGAGCGTCTGCAGCAGGAATTGTGGGCGATTCGAGAACGCATCGGCCAGCGCGGTATCCCCGTTGTCTAACAGAACCACCAAGCCCCCGGTGCGTCCTGTCTGCTTCACAACGTCCGCCACGAGCGATGACGCATTCTTTGCATCCGACGTGGCTCCGGCCGCGACACTGTGGATGGTCAGCGACAGTAGCAGGGCGTAGCGTCCCAGACGGCCGGAGCGGCGAAGTGTTCTTGGTAATTGTTTCACGGTAATTTATTCTTTCTTCAGGCGGCGGATTCAGTGCCCATCACGGCCTTCCACCGGGCCTGCGTCAGCTCGTAGATGCCCATGTAGAAGGGCTTGCTGATCGTCACCTCATGGGCAGGATACTCATCTGACACGTGCTCCCCCTTGCCCCCGACCTTCTTGATCGTTTCCGTCGGGTTGGCGCGGCTTTTACAGATCATCTGCCCACACCTTCTTCGGTCGCCTCACTGTGATCAATCGCGTCTTCAACCGCATCGTGGATATACACTTTTTCTTTGTAGAATTTCACCACAAACAGGAACAAAAAAGCCATGATAAGCATCGTATAAGTGAAAAACCAATAATAGTCCGCCCCTACTAGCTTCGATGTCCCATCAGGCTTCTGAATAAAGTGATTCACCGCCCAGGTGAATAAATTCCCCCCCGACACCGACATCAAAAACAAGGCCATAATAAATGACTTCATCGCCTTGGGCGCCTGCGTGTAGGAAAACTCCAAACAGGTAATCGAAATCATCACCTCCGCCGCCGTCAAAAACAGATACGCCAACAACTGCCACGCGATCGTCGGCGTCTCCCCCGCCGTAATCCACTGCTCTACCCATGCCGGTATCGCAAATGAAATCACCGTCAGGAACATACCGATCGCCATCTTCCGCAGCGGCGTCAACTCAAACAACCGATTCAACGCGGGGTACAATCCATACGTAAATACCGGAATCAACAACAACACAAAAAGCGAATTTACCGACTGAATCTGCGACGGCAACAAATCCAAGCCCAGCAAATGCAGGTCCATCTTCTCCGCCTGAAGAACCCAACGCGAACCGGTCTGATCAAACAACGCCCAGAAGATTGCCACAAATGCGTAAATTACACACAACTTCAACGCAACCTTAATCCCCTCCCCACTAAACGTCTCCTTCACAAACTTCATCCCCCCAGGCGGGATATGAATAAATCTATTGCGCCCCAGCCAAAAACAAAACGTCGCTATCGTCATCAAAACACCCGGCACACCAAACGCTACTGCCGAGCCAAACCGATCCAGCAAAATCGGCGTCAGCACCATCGACGTAAAAGCCCCCAAATTAATCGACCAGTAAAACCACGAAAACACCTTCGCCAACAAATGATGATTCGCCTTGCCAAATTGATCACCCACATGCGCCGAAACGCAAGGCTTAATCCCACCCGCTCCAAACGCAATCAAGCCCAAGCCAATCGCCAACCCCTGTTGCGTATCCCCGATCCCCACCGCGAGACCCACACTCGTCTCATTAATCGCAAGCACCAAGTGCCCCAGGCAATACACGATCGACAACGTCAAAATCGTGATGTATTTGCCAAAAAAGATATCCGCAATCAGTGCCCCCACAATCGGCGTGAAATAAACCGCCGCCACAAACAAGTGATAATATTCCGTCGCCTGCTCCTCGCTCATCACATTCGGAGCCCCGTCGTGCATCACCAGATGCCTCGTCATGAACACCATTAAAATCGCGCGCATCCCGTAAAAACTAAAACGCTCCGCCGCCTCATTGCCAATGATGTAGGGAATACCACCGGGTAATTCGGTCGTCGCTGTGGGCGCCGTCAGATGCTTGGCCATAGATAAAGTCCGCCTGTAAGTTTCAAAAACTAAAAATGATTTTTCGTCGCGTCTTACTCAACCGGGACGACGAGTTCGTCTTCGGGGATGTTCGGCAAGGGGATTTCAATGGCGGGGGCGAGCACCGGGCGGAAGCCCACGATCGGATAGGGGATGCCCGGGCCAAATCGCCCCCGCGAAGCCGACCGGACATAGCGCAGAATTTTGATGGGGTCTTCCAGCTTTTTGTTGTGTATTTTGGGGTGCATGAAATAGTCGTTGTCCCCGCCTCGTGCGACTTTTTTTAGGTTTTTGCTGTTGTCGAAGAACACGGGGTCGGTGGCTTTGCCGTTGTAGGGAGTGTAGTCATCGAGGCACCATTCAAAGACGCCCATGTGCATGCGAAACAGCCCAAAGCGATTGGGGAAGCTGCCCCTGAACACGTTATTGGAGGGGCGGCCTCGCTCTTTGATTTGATTTTCCACCGCGGGATTGTTAAAGGCATCCGTGGCGCCCGCGCGGCAGGCGTATTCCCACTCTGCTTCGGTGGGCAGGCGATAGACATACCCTTTCGGGAGTCGGCCAGCTTTGCGTTCCTTGGCGGTCAGGAGACTGCAAAATCGCATCGCCCGCATCCAGGTGACGCTTTCCATCGGGTCGTTGGAGGGGTCGCGGTGGTACTTGCCCTGTGCTTTCCACGGGCCGCCCTGATGCATTTCCGACAGGGAGTGGCCCCATGGGGCCAGACGGGCCATGATGGGTTTGAAGTTGGGCTGGGCGAGTTCAAGGAACTGCGTCTGGGAAATTTCCGTTTCGCCCATGTAGAAGGGCTTGGAGATCCTCACCTCATGCTGTGTTTCTCCGGGGCGTCTGCCCAGCTCCTCTTTGGGCGAGCCCATGGTGAATGTCCCTGCGGGGATCAGAACCATATTGATTTTGTTGCTGTCGGGGATCGTGAAGACTTTCGCTTGCAGTGATTGAATCTCTGCGGTCTTGACAAGCGTTTCCGGCTGCACGTTGCCATAGATATTCGCCGGCTCGGCGATCGCTAGCCGCGACGCACACAGCAGCAGGCCAGAGATGGTGAGGAGTCGTGTTTTCGTATTCATGATAGTTCCTGATCGTTTCGAATCTATAAAGGAGGCGTGGTTTTCCATGGGGTCGCTGGGATTATTTGTAGATCCAAGGTTTCATCTTCTTGAGGAACATTTGCATCACCGGCTGCTTGACGGACTCGGAGTCCATTTCGTAGGCGGTTCGTCCATCCCAGCTGACCGTCGTGTACCAAGGCTGCTTCTGATACGCCATGGCTTTTCGGACCTGTTCGATGTCGTCGGTGGGGATGGGGATCTGTGCTCTTATGGCTTTTTTCAGCGTCTGGTCGTAGTAGTGTCCAAGGTAACGCGTGCGGATCAACGCCCGGAATTCGGCGGGGTTTTCCTCGTAGGCGGTTTCCTTCTTGAGGACCTCCCGCTGGCCTTCGAGTTTTTTCAGCGCGGTCCCCGCCGCCTGTTTCTTGGATGCCAACGCTTGGCTGGGCACGAACCGGACGTTCAGTGCTTCGGCCTTGGACATGAGGGCACTGCCCTCGGCGCTGTGGCGAATGCCTAGGTAGAGGTCACGCTCCGCCTTCGTGGAGATCTTATTGTCCCGCAGGGCTTGAGCGAGAACGGGATCCTTCTTCATGAAGTTTTCCACGATCGCCTCCCGCGCTTGGCGAATGAGGTTTTGCCGCCTGTGAATGACGTGGGCTCGCTTATCCGTCCCCTGGTTGTACTGCTTGAGCGTCTCGTTGTTCGCGTCGAACTCCTTGCCCAGCTTGATATACTCAGGCTGGGTCTCTGCCTGCTTGAGATAGTCACCTTTCGCCTGATTGAGGATCTCGCGGGTCTTGTCACGAAGCGTCTTCGCGGCGACGTACTTCTCGTTTTTGTTACGCAGGGCTTCGAGTTTCTGATGTATCTCCCTTTGTTGGTCTTGGGCGGCCTGACGTTTCGCTTGAAAGGCTTGGTCGTTTTTCTCCTCATCGCGAACCGCCTGTTCCATAGCGGCGAGCGTTTTCTGGGCGGCTTCGATCTTCTGATCGATGGCCTTTAGCTTCGCCGGGTCGGCGGTGCGGAGGTCTTCCAGACGCTTCTCCACCACCTTGTTGTAGTGGGTGTAGAAGGCATTGGCGGGGTGGGCACCGACGGTGGCTTCGACTTCCAAGACCTGGACTTCGTAATCGGGGAACGCCTTGTCGAAACGGGCGACGAAATCCGTCGGGATCGTTCGGGGCGAGATCAGCGGCACGGGGGCCTTGCTGAAATCCGGGTAGACGATGTTGTAGACGCGGAAGAAGTCGATCTTGCCACGGAGGGGGGTTTTGCCGTGCCTTGCGGCGGCGAGATAGCCCAGCCTGGATGTGCTGGGCTCGTAGCCGTCCGCCATGCGGAACGTCGATGCCTTTTTGGCGACGTTCTTTCCATCCACATACGCGGCGATGTTCTGGCCATCGAGTTCCACGCGACAGGTGATCCACGTGTCCGGCGAGACCTGGCCAAGCCGTAGCTGGCTTTCCCCCGCCTGAAGCGTCAACTGATTGCCATTGACCGACAAGTTAAGGGTCTTGCCCTCCGTCGTGCCCAGTTCATAGAGCGTCTGCAAGGCACTGCCGGTGTATTGGAATCGGAGGTTCAGCGTAATCTCTTCAAGGTCAACCGCCTCGCCGGGGAGTTGAGCATATTGATCCTTGCCGTTAAACGTCAACGCGCCGCCCACGGGCAGCTTCGCAAAGCCAGGCCTCCCGCGCAACATACCGTCAAACGTGATGAGGTCCGACCGGTGGGCTCCATAATAAAACACGCCCGTAGAACGCTCGCGGAAGTAATCTTCCAGCGTCACGACATCGGGCATGTCACACTCGTAGTTCGCCTGCAACGCCAAGCGCTTTTGGACGAAGCGGGACTGGAGCGGTTCATATTGCGCTTGCCGCCACTGGGGTCGGTTGATGACCGGGAAGTCGCCACCTTCGTCGCGACGATAGACACGGGCATTGCCGCCATATTCACGCGCGCCGCTAATGGTCACCTTGCCGTAGACCCGTGCGTTATCCTTGAGGACCGCTGTGGAGCCCATGACGATGGCGTAGTCGAGAACTGCGGCGTTTCCGAGAACCTTCGCGCCGTCGAGCACCATTGCATTCGGGCCTACGTAGGCGGTTTCGTCCACGGTGGCGGAGTCTGCAACCCAGCCTCCGCCGTTGGAGTGTCGCTTGCCACTGGCCTGGGTGACATCGGGGATCGCGGCACAGTTGGCCCCTTCGCCGCGTCGCATGCCGGTAATCTCGCCGGGCTGCCCGAGGACATCATTGTCGGCCGACGTAGTGTGCGGCGAGCCCGCGCGGGCGCCGGTGAGTTGCACGTCGTAGGGGTACTTGTGTGCAAACCCTCCCGTGTTCACGGTCCAGGCCGTGTCGCCTCCCGACGGGGTCGACGGGCTCAGGGCATAGGGCGTTGCGGTCACCGTCAGCCAATAGCGACGGTCGCCTGCCTTGGTGGCCAGGGTCATTTTGTCCTTGTTCCACAGCGGCGAATAGCGGCAGCGACCTTCGGCGTCGACCGCGACGATGCACGCTCGCCAGTCACTGTGGGTCACAGGGTCAAAGTGTCCCTGGAAGTCGACGGTGATTGTCTTGGCTCCTTCGTCGGGCACGAGGCGAATGAGGTTCACGCCGAACGGCTCGGGGGCGTAGAGCATGGGGCTCCGATAGATCCGTTTCTTGGCGTTGATCTCGCGAAGGGCGGTCCGGGTGGGCATGGTGAAGGTGCTCCGCAGGCTGCCCTGAAGCTCGGTGTCGAATTCTGCCATTCTCGCGCCAATCTGCCCGAGCATGTCGCCGACGCCGCGGACGCCGTTTTTGAAGATGCCACGTTTTTCACCCAGCCGGGCGATCGCGTGCATGGGCGTATGTTCACTAGGGGCCATCAAAGGCGGGATCGTGCCAACTGCACAGTAGCCCCAGTTGGGGTCGTCGCCCATATTCATCCAGGTGTAGGCTCCGGGGTACGAACCCCAAAATAGGTTCTTCCAGGGCGTGGTGACTTGGAACATCGCTTTGCTGGCACTGAGCGGATCACCCATGTTCTGGGCACCGTCGCACATGGTCTCGCCTCCGCCCACGGAGACCATCCCGCCGTTCAGCTGGCCGTGGGTCCATTCGTGATAGACAGCCCACCAGCTTCCGTTGCCTGTCGTCATTCCGCCGTAGCTGCCGCCAGCGCCGCGCGAGAGGATCTCGGCGCCGTTTTTCTTCGTGCCGCCGATTTGGATCGCATACTTATACTTTTCCTTGGTTTTTTCCCAATACGGCATGAGGTGCCCCGCATATTCGAGGTAGGCCCACCAGTCTTCCCATCCTCGCATGATGAGTTTGCGGTTCAGGGCGGCCCTCTCTTTGTTGTTGTTCATCAGCCAAAGCGTGCCCTTGGGGTCTTCGGGATCTTGCGAGCCGAGGACCGCGACGAAGTGCTTGCTTTCGATCTGAGCTGTCCCGGGTTCGTAGAGGGTGCCTTTAGGGAAGCTTCGGTTGGCCGCCGGGCTCACCTTCCACTCAATGCCTTTCTCAAAGGTCGCGTCCCTGAGCTTTTTCATCTCTTTCTCGTACAGGTCGCAGATGATTTTTTCGTCGGCCTCGCTGAACGAATTGCGCGAGAAGCATCGCTTCCTGCCGTCTTCGAGCCGCAGCACGACCGAAGGGGCCATGTAGTCCTTGAACCCCTCGCGGCTGCGTTGTTCGGAACCGGCCCACGGGTTTCCGATGCCGATGCCAATCCCGCGGAACCCCAGCAAGTGGGCTTTGAACTGCTTCTTGTCGCGGACCGAAATCGGCCACCATTTTTTGACATCTTGTTTGCTCGACCTGCGCGATTCGGGGTTGATCGTCCAGGTGCGCAACAGGGCGCCCTTGGGGGCGTCGACGATATCCACGCCCTTTTTGGGGAACCATTCGACGGTGCGTCGCTGGTAGCCTGTGGGCACGCCGTCGGCGGGTGCTTCGTCGGTGACATTATCGAGGCTGACCTCTGCGCGACGCACGCCGGGCAGTTGGGCGTTTTTGAAGTAGTCGTACTCCGCTGCGACGGGCATCGAGCTGGCGGCGAGGAATAACGCCATCGATAAGAGGATTCTTCGTGTCATGGTGTTCTCACGCGGATTCAGGTTGTAGTTAAACGAGGTGACATCGGCGATCCGCGTTGGTCGATGCCAGCTGCTGGGAATTTGCTTTTTGCGGGGTGTCCCTGAGGACGTTGGGGAGGAGATCGGAGAGCCGACTTTTTCGCCAACGGAGTTGAGACTAAACGAAATGCGTCAGAGCGTCTTGTCTGAGCAAGAATGCGCTAGACCAAACAACTGTATGTCGTAACATGTGTATCTCCTAAATAGCGTGTTAGCGGCGCGGCTTATCCGCGTCCGCTGCAGCGTCTTGTGGTGCTGTTGCTCGCAATTTTTTGTCTGTTTCTTCCAACTTAAAGCGGGCGCTTATCACGGAATGCTTCTCACCTGGCTTGTAGCGGATATAGGTCGTCGCCACAATTGTGCCATCAGCCAGTAGCTCCATACCAGGATACCCACAGTCCCATCCTGCGTGACTATGCAGAATCTTGATTCGATATTCTCCTGGTTTGTTGTTTCGAATGTCATCGTATGTCCCGATCCACGCGACGAAATGATTTGCGGTCGGGCTTTTCTTCGCCTTATCACGAAAAGCAATGACCCAGCGCCCATCCTTCGCCTGCACTCCGTAATGACGGTCGCCGGTCAAGCCCCAGGGCGTGTCGACAGGTTTGCTCCAGCTCTTCCCCTCGTTCTGGCTGAACATCATAAGGCTGCGCCCCGTGTGGTTGTTCTCCCGCATCAGACAGCAGAGTTCTTTTCCATCCGGGGAGCGAATAACAAAGGGCTCACATGCAGCCTTGCCTTCAACACTTGCGGCCACCTCCGGTTTCGACCATGTGACGCCACCGTCCTTTGTGATTGTCAAAAGAACTTCAAGAGGTGCCTTCCCTTGAGACCTTCTGTGATACATGCCCATGTAGCTGCCGTCCTTCAACTGAATTACAGAACTGAACGTCATTACACAGCGGTAATCTTCCCCAAGCGCATCCATCTCCTTCCATGTCTCGCCACCGTCTTCGCTAACAATGCGCGGCATATCCGGCCGAGCGGAATAGACCCAGATACGTTCCTTCCCATTCCGGTCGACCATGCGATAAATGCTTGGGCAGTTTCTGTGCTTGAAATATCCCTTCGGCAATCGGTCATCTATACGTGTCCACGTCCGACCGCCGTCATTGCTTCTGGCCATCGGACCGGCTGGCCCACCATGACCAACACACCAGACAGCAAACATTGTCTTGCCATCCGGCATCAGCAACGTCGTCGGATGACCCTGGTAGACTTTCTTGCCGTCCGCAATGATCACATGGCGATCGCGTTCGTTGGATATGTCGACAGTCTGTATATTCGGTGAATCTTCAGCGCTCACACACACAGACAATGTTAGCATTGCGACGCCACAAAGCAGGCCTGTACGATTGGTGTTCTTTGGCATGATAAAACTCCTCTTTTGTACTAAGGATTCTGTACGATTAAGCAATCCGAGATTTTTTAAAAAGTCGCTGCTCATTTATTCTTTTGGCTTCGGTGTCCGTTTCACAACTCGGGCTTGGACCGCTTCCCATGCGGCTTTTTGCGCGGCGATGTTCTGGGCGTGCAGGACGTCGTCGCCGGACTTCTCCCATTGCGGAAGATGCAGGCCGACAGGCGACTCTCCGTAGATGGCTGCGAACACCGTGTAGGCGTTTAGTCTTTGTCCCAACTCCGAAACGTGGCCCATGGCATCACTGTAAAGCTCCGACTGCTTCTTAACGCCCGGCACCTTGCCATCAATGATCTGCGCACGCATCAGTGCTTGTCCATAATAGAGAGGCACTGTCTTGATCACCGTCTTGCCGTAGGCCTTGTTGAGCTCGTCGGCCAGGGCGTTGTGGTGATTCGCATACCGGTGGGTCTCGTCAATCCAGCCGGAGAGCCTGGCGAGTTCAGCCTTTGTGCGAGCATCCCAGCCTCCCTCGTACTTGCCGTCGAACGGGATCTTGGTCGTAATGAGGTAGACCAACCCGTCCGGGTTACTCTCCTGCATCAGTTTCACAAAATTCCGGACGCTCTTCTCCTGTTCAGACCCCTTCTTCATCCAATAGGTACACACGGTCAAAATATCAACGTTCCCTGCGGCCACTGACTTTCGAGGTTCCTGGTCCGCCCCCTTCTCCCACCATTTATCGACGGCACCGCTTCTGCCGCCGCTGTAGCGCCAACCGACAAGCTCGTGCTTTTCTTTCTTTGCCGCCTTGGCAATCAGGTCAACCTTCTTTGCCATATAGCCTCCAGCGATGAAAAAGCTGTGCCCGGTAAAGAAGACCCTCTTGCCCGTTGACGTCGTGGTCGCAGACGCAACCGGTTTTTCCGCGGCAGCAAGCGTTCCGACGACGGAGGTCCAGGGCAAGCTGATCATCAAGGTTGCTAAAAGTACTGTCATGCGTTTCATCATCTACATTTCCTTTTTCATGGCTATCGTCGTATTTGAATTAATGCACCCTACCGGATTTTTACCCCACTCAATTCGATGCGGTAGCGTCCAGAACCAATATCGAAGGTCACCCCGTCGATGTCGCGGCGGGCGGCGGTGATCCCCGCGACACCATCGATATAGGAATTGTTTTTCCAAACGGCTTTGCCGCCCTCGGTGATTGCAAACGCGTTGAGGCCGAGTTCGCCACGATAGCCTGGCAGATTTTTGTCGCCGGTCATCAGCCCGATGCCCGCCTGATGCTGATACACCCCGGACAGCAAGGCCGCGCGCGTCGGACAACACCGTGAGGCGTTGTAGAACTGCGAAAATCGTACGCCGTGCTTAGCAAGCCGATCGAGATTGGGCGTGTTGATCTCACTCCCGTAGCAACCGATGTCGGAGAAGCCCATGTCGTCGGACATGATCAGCACGATGTTCGGAGCGTCGGCTGCCCGAGCGCTGCTTGTCGCCAGGCTAAGGCTGGCGACCATGACGGCAGTCGTCAGAACTGAGCTGAATAATTTCTGTCGTGTCATTGGTCCTTGTTTGAGTTTGATGTGTATCCCCTGTCCCGATCCCTTTTTAATTCAGAAATCCTGAGTCACCCCAAACCCACAATCGTTGTTTACCCGGAACCCGCTGCTCATCCACCTTGTCGTAGATTACCAAAACCGCATTGGGATGAGCTTCAGCAAACAGGGCATTTAAATTTTGTTCGCCATCGGTCTTCAAAATAACTTCACCCGGAGTCCAGTGGGCGCCTTCATCCTT
>JAAENL010000513.1 GCA_024224435.1 Halieaceae bacterium | reverse complement strand
GGCGAGTTGTTCCGGGCACTGCAGAAAGGCACCATCGACGCGGTGCAATCCGATGACGATTCGATGGCTTCTCCTACGGAAGTCGCCGTTTTCGGCGGATACTGCCCGTTTGCCAGCCGCTATTCGCCGGATATACCAGTCCTCTTCAATCAGTACGGCCTCAATGAAATCTGGGATGCAGAATATTCCAAAGTTGGAGTGAAACACTTGTCCGCGGGCGCCTGGGACCCCTGTCACTTTGCGACCAAGGATCCCATCAGAAGTCTTGAGGACATGAAGGGCAAGCGAGTCTTCACCTTCCCCACAGCGGGACGATTCCTGAGCCAGTTTGGTGTGGTGCCAGTCACCCTGCCCTGGGAGGATATCGAAGTAGCGCTGCAGACTGGCGAACTGGATGGTGTGGCCTGGTCAGGCATTACCGAGGACTACACTGTGGGGTGGGCCGACGTCACAAACTACTTCCTGACTAACAATATTTCCGGCGCCTGGGCAGGCTCTTTCTTCGCCAACATGGATAGGTACAACGAGCTCCCGGACAGGCTCAAGGAACTTCTGAGTCTGGCTATGAACAGCTCTCACTACTACCGGCAGTGGTGGTACTGGGGCGGCGAGGCAACGCTAAGAGTCTCGGGCACCAAAATGGCGCTAACCACGATACCCGACGAGGAATGGGAAACAGTGGAGGCAGCTGCGGTCAAGTTCTGGGATAAAATCGCGTCTGAATCGCCAACCAAGAAAAAAGTGGTCGATATCTTCAAGCAATACAACGCTGACATGCAGAAGGCGGGTCGCCCCTACCGCTACGGATAATGGTATTCGCCTGGCGGATTCGGCCGCGCCGGGCTTGCCGAGCGAGAGAAGCGGACGCCGTGCACCTTGTTCAACGGGGCTCTGTGCTCAGGGTGCTACCGTGTTTCGATCGCCCTTGATGAGTGCGCGGAATCGATCGAAAAGTGATTCAAACTTAAAGTCAGTAAATTCACCGGCATCCATGAAGATGCCATGATCGTGGCAGATCTCATACCAGATGTGTTTCTGCTTCGGATCCGAGGTTTTTTCCATTTCCTTGCCACAACGAGGGCATTTAATGTCCGCATGACTGTCCCAGATCCAGCCCTCCCTGGGACTGCCTGTGTCGAGCAGGTGCCCCTCCTTGAGCGCCTTCAGATGACTTGCCTCATCCTCGTCAAACCATAAGCCACCGCAGTGTGTACAACGGTCAATCACGACACCCCCGTGACTCACCTCCTCCATGCCGTGGTCACATTTAGGACATTGTATGCTGTGAACAGCGTTATCGTATTCCATAACAACTCATCCTGTTTGTTGCAGCGGACATAACAGCTTAGTGGGTAAAGGCGAAGGGTACCGCCCCTCGCTTTTATGTCTAATGAAACTGTTTCAAGCGGCGATCTGGTCGAGAATCCTGTCAACACTTTCACGGTCGAGCAGACGCGGCACTGGATAGGTGGCACCCTCTTTTATCGCATCCGCTGCGATGTCAGCGAAATCTTTCTTTTTCAGCTTATCTGTAGTTCCTGCAATGCCGACTTCCTCTCTCAATGCCAGCACCGCCTCGATAAACTGCCGGGACAGGCCATCAACTGAATCTCCGGGAGAACCAATGCCAATCAATTGTGCCAATTCTGCCAGGCGGGCCGCCGTCTCTTCTCGACTGAACTCCAGCACGTGGGGCAACACCAGCGAGTTGGCCAAGCCATGAGGGATGCCGTACTTGCCACCTAGCTGATGCGCAATGGCGTGCACGTTGCCTACGTTGACTTGGTTGATTGCCATACCCGCGTAGTAGGCGGCCATTGCCATCGCGTTGCGGGCGTCCTTGTCACCACCGTCACGGCAAGCCGTAGCCAGGTTATCGAAAATCAGCTTGATAGCGATTTTCGAATCTTCGCTGCGACTGCCCCTCTCCCAGCTCCCTATATAGGCCTCAATTCCATGTGTGAGAGCATCCATGCCGGTGGCGGCAGTAATATGTGGTGGCAGTCCCGTAATAAGATCCGGGTCAAGGGCTGCGGCAAGCGGTAACAGGGTGCCTCCGCTGATAATGCCCTTCTGGTGGGTTGTTGCATCCGAAATCACGGCGCCAATGGTGGCTTCTGAACCCGTTCCAGACGTCGTCGGTACGGCGTAAACAGGCAGCACCTCGTGGCGGACTTTGCCGAAACCAACCCAGTCGGCGGGCGCTACATCGCTGGTCGCGGAAGCAGCTATAATTTTCGCCGCATCCATTGAAGAACCACCCCCGATTGCAAGCACCGCCTCGCTGCCATGACTACGAGCAAGCGCCGCGCCCTCCGCCACCTGGTCGAACGTCGGGTCAGGCAACACACCATCATAGTAAGCGACATCCACAGCGGTCCCGACAAGGGCGGCCGTAGCCTGATCGACAACGCCCAGTTCCCGCAGTGGTTTGTCTGTGACCACTAGTAGTTTAGTAACGCCGGTGCGCGCGATATGCTCGCACAGCTGCGCAGAACTGCCGCTGCCGGCAAATACCCGATGGCGCGAATCCGGGGAAAAGAAAACCACTACCTTCATGATGACCATATACAGACTATGAAGTGCCTTTCGCACTGACATCGGCATAAGCTTGCTCCCGCTACATTACTTTTACAGTCTCGCATAATAACAAATATTAACCGGGCCGAGGATAAAGCAGATCAACGACTTGGGGCGGGTAATCTCAGCACCAGCACCGCCGCAATAACGAGGGTCACTGCCAAACCTGTCAACGCACCGCTGTAATTACCAGTCTGATCAAAGACATAGCCCGCGAGAGGCGCTCCCACAAGCCCGAAAGGCAAAAAGAGGGGCATCTGGGCCCCGTTTATCTGGCTGATAATGGTCGCGTCGAAGTAACGACTGTTGAGGTAGGGGTGCATGGGAATAAAGGCTCCGCCGCCAAAGCCCATGAGGCACAAAGACGCGCCGATTCCCAGGGCCCCTTCAGCGTAAAGCAATCCAGACAAGCCTCCTACCTGCATCAACAACAGGGCCACGGCTATCGCCTTCACAGATACCTGCGAACCATCACCCAGCCAGGCCAGGCAAGACTTGCCAATCAGCCCGGCCACACCGGCAAGCGCGAGGAACCAGCCCGCTTCAGCTGCGCTATACCCCAACCCGATGAAATGGGGAGGGTAGCAGACCGCCAGTACCACAGAAACATTGAGGCCCAGGGCAACGCACAAACCGATCAACCAGAACGCCGGCTGGCGATAAAAATCCCGGCTAACCTGCGGCTCCCCGACGGCCACGTTACCCTCTGCAGTCCTTGGCACTCCGTTGAGGATAATTAACCAAAGACACGCCAGTATCCCAACGGACAAACCGATGAGCGTCGTACGCCAGTCGAGCTGCGCCATGAGGTTGCCCACCAGAGGCGGCAATATCGCCGCGGCAACACTGATCCCAATCGCGGCGATGGCAAGCGCGCGAGCCTCTTGCCCCGGATAGGTCTTAACCATCAGGCCATTGACGACTACCGGGCCATAGAACGTTAATCCGACAGAGAAACTCAGAAAACCCAGACCGACCAGCAGCAGGGTTGGCGCCATACCTACAGCTACCAGTGATAGAGTTGCCAGAGTCGCACCCACCAACAACAAACGGCGAATGGGCAGACGATCCGCGAGCCGGCCCACCAGTGGGGCGATAAAACCAGGGACCACTATCAAAGCGACAGGACCCACGTTTAGCAGAGCGACCCCGACGTCAAACTCCTGTGATAACGGCTCCACAAAAAAGCCATAAATACTCATCAAGCCTGGCCCAAGGGCAAGGCACAACATCCCGGCAATAGCCGTTGACCAGGATTTGTATACCGAAGAATCCGATTCTTTATCTAAATGCACAACACATACGCAGTCTGCTCGGCGCACCTCACCAATAAACAGATAGCATACACGCCATAAAATCAGCGCGCAGCCATTCCCCGGTTGCATTGCGAAAGGCTGAGTCGTCGCGACATCGAAAGCCGCAAGACGGTCCGACCGGGATCTGCCGGACACGAATGCAACCCCCGGGAAGGCATCATCCCGGAGGTTGTGGTCAATAAATCAATCAGGCAGCCTTGCGCGGCCCACCGTTGAAGCCCGGCCAGCGAGAGCCGGAGATAGTGTCGGCAAACGGCAGGAAGCCTTGTGGATCCAGCTCGCCAGCGATCGTCATTTCACGGTCCAGGAAGACCGGCCACCAGAGGTAAGATTCGACCATCTCCTTTTTTGGCAGAAGGCTCACCAGCGGATCCCAGGGACTGTCGCGCAAGATCAGCTCACCTTCGACATTTTCGCGATGTGCGGTCGCATACTTACTCCGCACATGCACTACGTGAGGCGGATAGTCGAAGCCAGAGGCGGGGCCGCCGACGCTGACAGCACGAGAATACTTCAACCACCATTCGTTTTGCTCGAACTCAGGCCCACCATCAACCGGACCAGTGGACACTCCCTTGTATTCAGCAAAGGTATAACCCTGGTGGGTGCAGCGCGCAGTCACCTGCGGCCCCAGACGGTAGTACTCGGTGGTGCAGGGATACTTGGGCTGGCCGTTGGTTTCCTGGCTGACAAAAATCGCGGACTCCTGGTCAATACCATAGCCAAGAGTGAACTCTCCTGCCGTACCGTTAAAGTTGGCATCCACAGAAGTCACGATGCCGTACTCGGGCTCGTCGGGCACCGGAAAGTTATAAATCGTCAAGCGAACAAAAGGGTCGTCACCGGGCTCGATCCCCGGTGGCAGCAGCGCTGCAATCTTGTCTGGGTCAGTGCGGTAGACCAGCTTGAGCATCGGCCAGTTGATAATATCGCCCGGGTTTCCCTGAGGTGCAACTGTTTCGTTAGTCATATTACTTATCCCTCTGTTTTACTTCAGTCATTGCTGGGTTTGTTGCTGCTAACATGATGGTGCGCTAGCCCACCATCGCTGGCACAGGCGTTTCCCGATTGAGAATCATATCCGCGCGAGCACGTATTTTTATGTCGGTCTCTGGGGTGGTTTCCAACAGCCAAAACGCATTTTTCTCAATACCCTCGATCGCCATGTCCGCCACTTCATCCGGATGGGTGGTCTCCAGTTGAATACCAAATTCTTCGCACATCTTTTTCATATCTTCCACCGAGTTAATGCCCGACTCATTGCCATCGACACCCTCTTTCTTCAAGTCTTCAGGACGCACACGACCTGAGTTGAACAAGCCCGTATCAACCACGTGAGGGCCAGGAAACAAAGCGCTGACTTTCACAGCCAAATTACCCGCCTGCACTTGGTAATGCAGGTTTTCCGTGATGGCGTGTACAGCTGCCTTGGTCGCGGTATAGATCGGCACATCTGGAAGGATGGCGTAGGCGCCGTTACCGGAGCCTGTCACGACGAAATGTGATTCTTTGCCAGAGGCAACCAGTCGAGGCATGAACACGCGAATGCTGTTAATCACGCCCCACACATTCACGTTCATAGTCCACTGCCAATCCTTCTCGGAATAATCCCACATGGCACCCGTCTCACCAGCACCGATGCCCGCATTGGCAAACACGAGGTCGATACCACCAAAGGCATTAGCAGCCTTATCGGCGACCGCATTCAGGCTGTCGACAGAAGTGACATCGCAGTGCTCAATCAACGCGTCAATCTTTTCCGCACCGAGATCTTTTTCGATCTGTGCCATGGCTTTCTTGTCGACATCGCCGACAACAATTTTTGCGCCCTTACGACCCAGCGCAAAGGCCAACGAGCGACCAACGCCACTGGCCCCGCCGGTGATAATGGCGACCTTGTTATTGAAATCCTGCATAGTATTAAGCGATCTCCCGCTTGTCTTCGGAGGTGAGGTAAAACTGACGCACCCACTTGCGGAATGTCACGAGGGTTTGATCGCCCTTGCAGAATACCGGGCGGTGTTTGTGAACCTTGTTGGCCCAAATTGGATAGTCGTCACTGATGCCATCGATAATGCCTTTCATCACATCATCACCGGCCAGGTCTTCGATCTCGCGGCGCACAATCAGGGTCCAGCGCATCAGCGTGGTGTGTTGGTCTATAGGCTGCGGGCTGTTATACATGATCATTTCAGCGTTGGGGCCATAGGTATTGCGCACCATGGCGAAGCCGGGACTGTACGTCGTGGCATGCAAGTGGCCCGGAACGTCTGCGTCCACCATCTCTGAGTGCAGATGCATGGTGCGACCATCGTCGTCAATTGTAACGACCGAATCGGGGATTGAATTGTTCTTGTGCACAAACTGAAAGTGCACCGGGTCACAGGAATTCTCGCAAATATCCTGTACGTGGGCAGGCACCAGGTGCTCGGTATAGCGGGGGTTGGTCCAGTTCGGATCACCCAGTTCAGGCAGGTCGGGCAGCGCCCACTGGGGGGATGTATTTTCCGGATGGAACCAAACATACGCCTCGCCGTTTTTCTCTTCCGAATGCCAAGTGCGTATTTGTGCGCGGGTTGGAATCTCATCGCAGTAAGGGATGTGTTTGCACTGGCCGTCTTCAGCCCCAAACTGCCAACCGTGAAAAGGACAGCGAATGTTTTCGCCAATCACCCGCCCCTCGTGGCCAAGGTGAGCCCCGAGATGAGGGCAGTAGGCGTCCTGCACCGCGACGCGACCAGAGCGCGTTCTGTACAGCACCAGTTCTCGGTCAAAGGCCTTCACTGCCTTTACTTCCCCCACGAGCAGTTCGTGAGAGCGAGCCACTGAGAACCACCCCATAGGGAAGTTCGGGGTGGCGTTGGTTTTAGATTCACACGCTTCGACGATACTCATTGCTTCACTCCTGTATATCAGGATCGGTTTACGTTAATTAAAGAGCGAGGCTTCAGGCCCGATTTCATCGGCGACCGCTCGCAACTTCGATTTGTCCAATCCGTAAAAATCAACTGCGTTGCCGCCCAAAATTTTACGTCCATCCTGCTCGGGCAGACCAGAAAAAGTGTCTCTGTAATACTGGTTTGTGTTCGGCCAGGTGCCCTCAGGATGCGGAAAATCACTGCCCCACATAATTTTGTCCAGACCGATTTCATCTCGCGCTTCGATATCGGCACGTCGCACGCAAGAGGCCCCGATACCGACATTGCGCTGAAAGTAGCCGCTTGGCGCCATAGAGAGATGGCTTTTGAAGTCCCCCAGCTTGGCGGAAATATCACCCTCGTTATACTGAAAATCCAGAAGGCGCAGCCAGGGCGGCAGCATGAACATGGTTCCGCCCTCGACGATCATTACCTTCAGCCTCGGGAAACGCTCGAACACGCCACCCCAGATCATGAAAGTGAGGGGACGGTACAACCACCACATGACCTCAGAGACAAAGACCCCCATGGCGCCGGGGAATTCATTCCGCCTGTCCACGGCCGGAAATCCATCACCGAAATATTCCGCGTGTGGTGCAGGGCCAGAGTGAAAGTGAATAATCACTCCAAGGTCTTCACAGGCCTCCCAGAAGGGGTCGTACTTGACGTGGTGATAGGCGTCCTGCTGATACCACATCGTGGGGATCATCACGGCTTTCAACCCATTATCCACGCACCAACGCACTGCTTCGACCGCCTTTTCCACGTCCCATAGCAGGGGGATAGATGCCACTCCGATATGGCGTGCCGGATCGTTGGCGCAGAGTTCTGCCAGCCAACGATTGTGAGCCATGGCACCAGCCCACTGTAATTCGGGCACCATGTCTTTCGGAGACAGGCCGAGACCCGCGCCAAAGGGCGGCGTGTTCTTCTCGGTGATCCCGTCGGGGAAGATCACCTCTGCGGCGATACCGTCCTTTGCCAGCATGTTAAGACGCTGACTGTAATCCCAGGCGCCGGTGAGTTCCTGCTCAACCGGGGCACGCCAGGCATCGTTGATTTCTTTGATAAGGAACATTTCTTCGGACTTCTCCATCATCTCAACGGTGATGGGAACGGCCATATCCAACATCTCGTGGTACTTTTTCTCCACGTACGGTTTATAGTCGGCGATAGGCAGGCCGGCGTGGCAATCCGTGGAGACGACCAATATACGATCAGACATGTTATAAAAACTCTCTGCTGGGGTACTGTGTTACCGAATTTACACCTGACACTAGCTAACCAAATGAGCAAACTTGCACATTTGTATACAAAATAGTTTAATAGATAACTGATTGCAACCCCCTGACGGAAATTTCATGGAAACGGCAGAGGCGCCCCTGGGCCGCCGCGAGAAGCGTAAATTGGAGATCCGCGCACGCATCGAAGACGCGGCTTACGCCCTGTTCCAACGTCACGGTATAGAAGAAACCAGTATCGAGCAGATATGTACTGAAGCGGACGTGGCGCGGCGCACTTTCTATGGTCACTATCCCAACAAGCACGCCCTGCTCGGTGGGCTGGGTATCTCGAAGCTCTATAGCCAGATGGGCCCCATGCTGCAGCAGCTCATGGCCAACCATCCCACTACCCGGTCCCGTCTTGAAGCCATGATTGACTACATTGAGTCGAATTTCGCCGGCATGAACGAGATCGACCGACAGCTCATCGTCATCGGTCCCTCGGTGATCGCACAGGACAGGGAAAAGCAAGCCGAGCTCGGTAACACGGCCATGGAAAGCTTTGTCGGCCTGATTCATGCGGGCAGGGAGCACGGCGACGTGAATACAGAATTTTCCCCCGAGATACTCGCTTCGGTGGTCGTGGGCACACTGAATACCCTCACCACCAGTTGGGCTCTGGACCACAGTTTCCCGGTCTTCGCCAAACTGGAAGAAGCCCGAGGTGTATTCGAACGCCTGATCTGCAAAGACAACTGACCTGTCACATCATTGCACCCCGATCACGAACCGGGCAGGCTCTTGCGCAGTATCATTGACCACGGAGCAGACACCATGGGACCTTTGCAGGGACTCACCATCGTTGAAATCGCCGGCATTGGACCCGGTCCCTTTGCCGCCATGCTATTGGCAGATATGGGCGCCGACGTGATCCGGGTAGAGCGTCCCGGCGGCAGCTTGTTCACCTCTGTACATAACCCAAAGCTCGACTTTCTCAATCGCAACAAGCGCTGCATAAGCGTCAACCTGAAAGAGCCCGACGGTGCAGAAACCGTGCTATGCCTGCTGCAAAAAGCGGACGGGCTTATTGAGGGAAATAGACCCGGCGTTATGGAGCGGCTCGGCCTGGGCCCGGACGTTTGTCTCACCCGTAACCCAGCACTGGTCTACGGCCGTATGACCGGCTGGGGGCAGGAGGGTCCGATGGCGCAGGTGGCAGGCCACGACATAAACTACGTGGCCTTGAGCGGTGCCCTCTATCCTATTGGGCGACGGGGCGAGAAGCCCGCGATTCCGCTCAACCTGGTGGGCGATTTTGGGGGCGGTGGCCTGTGGCTTGCCTACGGCATGGTGTGCGCACTGCTGGAGGCGAAGGGGTCAGGGCAGGGACAAGTCGTGGACGCTGCCATGATCGACGGCGCCGCCACCCTGATGGCCAGTACCTTCGCCGCGCAGCAGGCAGAGTTCTGGAGCGAGGAGCGGGGTACCAATCTACTGGACTCTGGCTCTCATTTTTACGAGGTCTACGAGACCAGCGATGGCAAATACGTCTCCCTGGGGTCTATCGAACCGCAATTCTACGCCGCCCTAATGGAAAAGCTTGGCGACGACGCGGTGCATTTTGAACACCAGTTTGATGCGGAAAACTGGCCTGCAATGAAAGAGAAAATGGCTGAGGTTATCAAGCGCCGCACCCGCGACGAGTGGGACGAGATAATGGCTGGCGCCGATGTCTGCTACGCACCGGTACTGGCCATGAGCGAAGCGCGACACCACCCGCATCATCAGGCCAGGGGGTCGTTTATAGACGACGGGGAGGTTTGGCAACCCGCGCCTGGGCCCCGTTTCAGCCGCACTCCCGGGGAAATCCGCCGCCCTGCGGCGGAGATCGGAGAACACACGGAGGCGATTCTGCGTGAGTTTGGCTTCAGCGAGGAAGATATTGCGGCAAAACTGGCCAGCGGTGCTGTGGTCGGCAAGTAAGCGCAAGACCTTCACGGAATCTCTGCCACGTTGGTGAACAAACCGGTCCGGGTTCACCCGCTTGTGGCACAATGCCTCCTCACGCATACCGCACAGCAATTGAGCCCTTCCATGTCGAAAAATACGATCCCTCAACACTGCCGGCACGTGGCAATCGATGCCGCTGACGCGCCTCTGCGCATCGCAACCGGGGCAGTACCCATGCCCCGCTCAAACGAAGTACTCATAGAGGTTGCAGCAGCCGGCATTAACCGTGCAGACCTGCTGCAGAGGGCGGGCCTGTACCCGCCGCCAGAAGATGCGTCTCCGGTGCTCGGTCTGGAGGTCGCCGGTACTGTCGTCGCCACGGGCGACGCAGTAGACGACTGGCACGCGGGCGACCGTGTCTGCGCACTGACACACGGCGGCGGCTACTCTGAGTACGCAGTCGCTCCCGTCGGACAGTGCCTGCCCGTCCCTGCAAACTTCAGCATGATAGAAGCGGCGGCCCTCCCCGAGGCACTGCTCACCATTTGGCATAACCTCTACCAGCGCGCGCAGCTGCTGCCAGGTGAACGGGTGTTGATTCATGGCGGCGCGAGCGGGATGGGCACCATGGGGATAATGATGGCAAATGCTCTCGGTGCCGTCGTCTACACCACCGCGGGTTCGGATGAAAAATGCAAGGCGCTGGAAGCGCGCGGTGCCACTCGCGCAATCAACTACAAGACCGAGGACTTCGAGCAGGTGTTGTCCGATCTCGGCTTGCGTAACGGCGTGAACGTGACGCTCGATATGGTGGGCGGGGAGTACATTCAAAAAAATCTGAATCTGGCCGCTCCCGAAGGACGCATCGTGAACATCGCCTACATGCGCGGTTTCAAAACCGAAGTGAATTTCGCTCCCCTGTTGGTAAAACGCCTGGTGATGACTGGATCAACACTGAGAGCACAAACCTTCGAACAGAAAGCAGTCATGAAAAACGAGATCATGACCACAGTTTTTCCGCACCTTGAGAATGGCGACATACGCCCTGTTATCGACAGCACCTACCCACTGGCAGAGGTAGAACAAGCCCACGCACGCATGCAGGAAGGTACGCACATGGGCAAGATTATTCTGCTCATGGAGCAGACACCCTAGTGTTAGCCCCATGCCCTCGATCGCTTCGGAAGGCACAAGGGTGAACTATCACCCGTCTGCGATGGCCTGCCCCGTATTCTTGCTGCGTCAATCAGCCACGATTGTAATCGAAAAGTGTGCGGGCGCCCGCGCGGTTGGTTCAGGCCAATAACGCGGCCCGGCCCGCTTGTTACATCTAATTAGAATATGTGGAAAAACCTTTGTAGCGAAATAGTCTTAAAAGCACGCAATTCACTGCTTACATAGCCCCTTCTTTCTAAAAAAATCTCTTTTATGCCCGGTTTTTATACTGTTCGGCGCTAAAGAGTGATGATTTTTATTTCCTTATGCACTTAAAACCCCTGTTTTCAAAGTGCGAAATGGCGCTGGCTCGCTTCGCTCTATGCCGGTGCTATACTCACAAGCAACCTCGGCGTCAGCATCGTCAGACCGAAAACCAACGTGTGGTCGCGCGATAAGCAAAGTAGGCAACGCCCCGATTTTGATCGTGGCTTTTCCGATTTTCCCTGACACGACTCCTAATCCGAGGGCTTGGCTATAAACAAAAATAAAGGGGCAAAGCGTATGAAACGTCACTTTTATGTCAGCGACGACCTGGATGACCTTGAGGTCATTGAGCACCAACTTGAAGACGCAAGTGTTATCACTCCACAGATTCATGTGCTCAGCGAGGATGACGCAGGTGTCAAAGCCCATCGTCTTAACGATGTCGAAGCCGTTCTGCGCAAAGACGTTGTTCACGGCACAGAACGTGGAGCGGTGGTGGGTATATGCACCGCTATTTTGATTCTCATTGTCGCCTGGTCCACCGGTATTGCCGAAACAATTACCTGGGTACCGCCGATTTTCCTTTCCATCATTATCCTCGGGTTCTGCACCTGGGAGGGCGGCTTCATCGGTATTCAACAGCCCAATTACGATTTTAAGCGCTTTCAGGACACCCTTCGATCGGGCAAGCATGTATTGCTTGTCGACGTACACCAAGACCAAGAGCATATCCTGCGTCGGGTGATCGATGAGCATCCCAAACTAACCCCGGCCGGTGAAGGCCATTCAGTACCTGGATGGTTCATGGGATTGAGAGGACTTTTCGAAAACACGATAAAGGGTACCGCCTGGCGCACCACGAGTGCGCACTCTAGAGAAAAATAACAGACACGAGACACACTGAAAAATAAAGATTCCCCCCTGTCTGCCTTCGGGCGGACAGACAAGGAGTGTGAATGAAAATTGTAGTCGCGCTGATCCTGCTCGTTCTCGGTTCCATTGTCTTTCACTGGTTAAGCCCCTGGTGGTTAACGCCCTTAGCGGCTGATTGGGGTGAGATTGATCTCACTATCGACATCACCCTTTACATAACAGCGGTTGTGTTTGTCGCGGTGAACCTCTTTCTCGCCTACTGCGTTTATCGCTTTCGCTACAGCCCCGATCGACGCGCGGACTACGAACCGGAAAATAAAAAGCTCGAAGGCTGGTTAACCGCTATTACCTCCATAGGTGTGATCGCAATGCTTGCACCCGGTCTGGTGGTGTGGGCGCGGTTTGTTGACGTTCCCGAAGATGCGCACGAGGTCGAGGTCGTAGGTCAACAGTGGCAGTGGAGTTTTCGCTTGCCGGGAGAAGATGGTGTCCTCGGTGAAGTTGATTCCGCATATGTCGGGCTAGACAACCCCTTTGGCATGAATCCCAATGACCCCGCCGGGGACGATGATGTACTCATCAACACGAATGAATTGCACCTGCCTATCGGTCAAAATGTCAGGTTATGGATGCGCTCCAAAGACGTATTACACGACTTCGCTGTGCCGCAGTTCCGCGTCAAGATGGATATGGTCCCAGGCATGGTGACCTACGCTTGGCTCAAGCCGACAGTGGAGGGCACGTACGACATACTTTGTATGGAACTGTGCGGTATCGCCCACTACGCCATGCGGGGCCATGTAGTAGTGGACTCACAGGAAAACTACGACGAATGGGTTGCCGCCCAATCAACGTGGAGCGAAATAAATGGTCGCCCGCCGGGTGACCCGGTCGCCGGCCAGAGTCAGTTCGCCACCTGTGTGGCCTGTCACGGACAGAACGGTGAGGGAAATGTTGCAATGAACGCACCCGCCCTTGCAGGATTGCCCGCGTGGTACATCGCCCGCCAGTTGCAGTACTACAAGCAGGGTGTTCGGGGCGCTCATGAAGACGACATTTACGGCAAGCAGATGGCGCCCATGGCTAACATGCTGGCTGACGATCAGGCCGTGCGTAATGTCACTGCCTATATCGACACACTGGAAGTGGCCGATGCAGCCCATACGATCGATGGTGATCCGGCGCAAGGCGCAAGTCATTATGTATCCTGCGGCGCCTGCCACGGCGCGCAAGCACAGGGCAACTACGCCCTGCAGGCACCCCGTCTTGCAGGCCAGGACGACTGGTACCTGAAACGCCAGCTTCAAAATTTTCGCGACGGTGTGCGCGGTACACACGACGAGGACTCCTATGGTCACCAGATGGTGTTGATGGCCCGCTCATTGAAGAACGAAGACTCTATAAACGACCTGCTGGCTTACCTGAATACACTGTAACAAGTGCAGCAGGCGCAGGGCACTGGACTGAGGAACACACAGCATGCAACACGTGGCAATCGCTGACCGACCGGATGAACTCCACGACCCACAGAGTTTTATAGCCAAGTATGTATGGAGCCAGGATCACAAGGTAATTGCGATCCAATACGGCGGCACCGCTATTTTTGTCGGGTTGATTGCCCTCGTGCTGTCCGGGCTGATGCGTTTGCAACTCGGCTTCCCCGATACATTCGATTTTATCGATCCCAGCTCCTATCTGCAGTTTGTCACCATGCACGGCATGATCATGGTGATTTATCTGCTGACAGCACTGTTGCTGGGCGGCTTTGGTAACTATCTTATCCCGCTCATGGTAGGCGCCCGGGACATGGTCTTCCCCTTCATGAATATGCTGAGTTACTGGGTATATCTACTATCCGTGCTCATCCTGCTGGCCAGTTTCTTTGTACCGGGAGGACCCACCGGAGCGGGGTGGACGCTCTATCCACCACAGGCGATCCTGGAGGGTACACCGGGTTACGACTGGGGCATCCTGTTAATGCTGCTTTCGCTGGCTGTCTTCATCGTTGCGTTTACCATGGGTGGACTTAACTACGTAACGACCGTATTGCAGGCGCGCTGCCGCGGCATGACGCTTATGCGTATGCCGCTGACAATCTGGGGCATATTCACTGCTACCGTGCTAGGCATACTGGCCTTTCCGGCACTGCTGGTGAGCGCCATCATGATGATTCTCGACAAAACACTGGGTACCAGCTTTTTTATGCCGGTGCTGGTTTCGCTGGGCGAGTCACTGGAATACACCGGCGGCAGTCCCATTCTGTTTCAACATCTATTCTGGTTCTTCGGTCACCCAGAGGTATATATCGTTGCCCTGCCCGCCTTTGGCATGGTGTCGGATGTACTGTCGGTGCATGCTCGCAAGAATATTTTCGGATACCGCATGATGGTCTGGGCCATCGTCGCTATCGGGGGGTTGAGTTTTATCGTCTGGGCACACCATATGTATGTGAGCGGCATGCACCCTGCCTTTGGCTTTTTCTTCGCGACCACCACACTGATTATCGCAGTGCCTACAGCGATCAAGGTATACAACTGGGTACTCACACTGTGGCGCGGCAATATCCACCTCACCGTGCCCATGCTGTTCGCGATAGGCTTTATTTTCACCTTTACCCACGGCGGACTAACTGGCTTGTTCCTGGGTAACGTGACTATTGATCTGCCGTTATCCGATACCTACTTCGTGGTAGCGCACTTCCACATGGTAATGGGTGTATCGCCGATCATGGTGTTGTTCGCCGCTATTTATCATTGGTTCCCACTGATGTCGGGAAAAATGTTCAACGAGACCTTGGGCAAATGGCATTTCTGGTGCACCTTCCTTGGGACCTACGCTATCTACCTGCCGATGCACTATTTGGGTTTCCTAGGCGTGCCCCGCCGCTACTTTGCGATGGGCACGACAGATTTTATCCCCGAGAGCGCGCAGACGCTCAACGCGCAGATCACCGTCGCGGCGATTCTCGTTGGCCTTAGCCAGCTCATCTTCTTGTACAACATACTCTGGAGCTTGCGCTACGGCGAGAAGAGTAAGAAGAACCCATGGGGTGCGGCCAGCCTCGAGTGGCAAACACCAGACCAGCCCCCACACCATGGCAACTGGGGTCCCGAACTACCGGAAGTGTATCGCTGGGCCTATGACTACAGCGTGCCTGGCGTTAAAGAGGACTTCATTCCACAAAATCATCCGGTCACTGACGCAGAACGCACCGATGGTGAGGGAGGTCACGCATGAAGTTGCTGAAGATGCTCGGGACGAAGCCCTGGCTGCATGATGCCGAACCCGGCGGCGTCGCAGCTTATGCAGGTCCAGACAACGGAGACGCGGCGCGCATTGCGCTGCGATTTATACTGGCTATTGTCGGCGTGCTGTTTTTTCTCTTTATCATCACTTTTTTATCGCGCTCACAATATCCCGACTTTGAAGCGCTGGCGGGAGCACCGTGGCAGCCGTTCACCGATCCCACTCGCCTCTGGTTCAACACCAGTCTGCTCTTTATGGCTAGCGTGGCCATGCAATGGGGCCTTGGAGGCACTCGGCAAGGCAAACTTAATGTAGCAGTCACGGGCATCAGTGCTGCCGTATTCTTTACCCTGATGTTTATCATCGCGCAGATGGATCTGTGGCTACACCTGCAATCCATGGGTTATTACATAAATTCTAACCCGGCCAATAGCTACTTCTATGTGCTTACCGCGATTCACGCACTGCATCTTATCGGCGGGCTGGTTATTTTATCCAACGTTGTCTTTCGTGTGTGGTACGACAACAAGCTCGAAAGCCTGACTGCACCACTACAGCTTTGCACTACCTACTGGCATTTTCTGTTCGGGGTCTGGCTGGTGCTGTTCGCACTACTTTCTAGCAGACCGGAAACTATTAACGCGCTAGCAGCAATGTGCGGCTTCTGAGGCTTTGCAATGACAAGTGAAACAGACAAGAGTGCTACCTACACTGAGCCAGGCGTTGCCGGCTTAGTATCCGACTGGGCAGCGGATAAGCAAACCTTCGACATGCCCTGGGGCAAGATCATGATGTGGATCTTCCTCCTGTCAGACACCTTTATATTCAGCATATTCCTAACCAGTTATATGAACGTGCGCATTTCAGCCACGGATCCATGGCCCAATGCCAGTGAGGTGTTTGCGTTGCAGATATTCGGTGAGTATGTGCCGTTGCTGCTGATTGCAATTATGACCTTTATATTAATAACCAGCTCCGGGACCATGGCCATGGCAGTTAACTACGCCTACCGGGGAGATATAAAAAAAACCGTGTGGCTTATCGTTGCCACCGCACTTTTCGGTGCATCTTTCGTAGGAATGCAGGCTTTTGAATGGAGCAAGTTGATTGAAGAGGGCGTACGCCCCTGGGGTAATCCATGGGGCGCATCCCAGTTCGGTTCTGCATTTTTTATGATTACCGGTTTTCACGGCCTCCACGTGACCGCGGGTGTTATTTACCTCTTGTGGACTGCGCGGCGGGTCGGCTCGGGCTACTACGAGGGAAAGGACCTCGCAATTGTCGAGATTGCCGGACTCTACTGGCACTTTGTAGACCTGGTTTGGGTATTTATCTTCGCGTTCTTTTACCTGTGGTGAGGTGACAGTATGAGTGAAACAGCCGGCCAGCAGCATCCAATTGGTATCTACCTGAAGATATGGCTGCTGCTTTTTGTATTCAGCGCGTTCTCGTACGCGGTCGACTACTTTCAGCTACAGGGTTCCCTGCGCTGGACGTTAATACTGATTTTTATGTTCCTTAAAGCCGGCTTGATTGTTTCCATCTTCATGCACGTACAGTGGGAACGACTTTCACTTAAGTACGTCTTGTTCCTGCCACTGTTCGCTATCGCCGTGCTCATCACATTCATGGCCATCGAGGGCGACTATACCTACTTCACCCGGCTGTTCTTTTTCGGCCGTTAGGCGACGAATAATGAAGTTATCTGCCAAGACGCGGATGTTCCGCGGTTTTATGGTAGCCAATGCCTGTATCGGCCTGGTCGCCGTGCTGATATTAACGAACCGAGCGCCGTCAGCACCTTTGATACAGGGAGTGCTCTTACCCAAAGCCCGCGCGCTGCAACCATTCGAACTACTGGATCATCACAACCGTGTATTCGATAACGAGGCACTTAGGGGTCGCTGGCATATCGTCTCTTACGGGTTCACCACCTGCCCGGATATTTGCCCAACTACGCTGAACCAGCTTGTGAGCGTGAACAATCTGCTTGATGCTCAGGGCCGCGGAAAAGATTTACGTGTACTCTTTTACAGCGTGGACCATCGCCGTGACACGGTAGATCAACTCGCGTCCTACATGCCGTTCTTCGATAAATCGTTTGTGGGCCTGACCCATGCGGACGATAGCGAGAACCCCCACTTACCCTTTGAAAAAGGCCTTGGCATTGTCGCGCAGCTGATTCCTAGAATGGGTGAAGACACCAACCCCGCTGACAACGAGTACGATGTGAACCACGGTGTAACCCTGTTCTTACTGAACCCCGAGGGCAAACTACAGGCGATCTTTGAACCAGACTACCGCGGCGCGGGGTTTCATACGTTCAACCCCGAACGTGTAGCGCAGGACTATCTAAAAATTCGGGACTACCTCGGTTAGTTCGGATCGCATAAAACCCATTTCAGGCAAGAATAAGCCACGCAGTTGTTGGCGGTTTACTTTTCCTCATCGGTCGCAATCGGGCAATGCCGTCACATGATAGCTGGCAACCTACGGGGCTTGAAAATATTAAGGTCGAACTTGTCCGAGATAAAGTCGATGGCCTCTTGTGCACGTACGCTATTACCCGCCTCGTTAAGCCGGGGAGAGAACGCAGCAATGGCCATAACGCCTGGCACTACAGACACAATACCGCCTCCTACGCCGGTTTTACTCGGCAACCCGGCCGTGTAAGCCCACTCACCTGACTCGTCATAAAATCCGGCTGTCAGCATCACCGCCAACAGTTGATGGACGTATTCTTCCTTCATGAGGCGCTTACCCGTCTTGGGGTTGACGCCACCATTAGCCAGCGTAGCGCCCATAAAACCCAGATCCGTGGTCGAAACTCCGACAGAGCACATTTTCGTGTAAACACGCAGGGCATCCTCCGGCTCGCTGTAAAGACGGCCGTAGTTATAGAGTAGGTTTGCGATCGCACGGTTAGACCATGAAGTGGTGATTTCCGATTCGTACACCTCATCCATCATCTTGAGCTCGGTGCCTGCAAAATCCTTCATATTCTGGAAGACCTTGTCCCAGCGTTCCTCTTCGTTCTTCGCTTTCACCATGCTTACCTGGGCAATGGCGCCGGCATTCACCAGTGGATTGACCGAACGCGCCTTTATCAGTTCCATTGCCAATTTCGAGTTGAACGGCAGGCCCGTCGCCTCCACCCCGATTTTTTCCTGTACCTCTTCTGGCCCGTACTCTTCCATCACCAACGCCAGGTTGAACGGCTTGGATGTGGACTCAATGGCAAAGATATAATCTGTATCGCCAGCGGCATATACATCGCCTGCCTTGGTGACGATCACCACACCAAATAGCTCGGAGGGCACGGTCGCGAGTATTGGAATATAGTCTGCATTCTTGCCGTCCTTCAAATCCTTGAATTTCTCATAGGCCTCATCGACAGCATTCTGCAACTCGACGCCTGTGTAGCTATAAGGTCCCCGTGCATACGCCTGTGCACTGAGCATGCTCGACAGTGCGATGATAAAAACAAAACTGATAAATTGGTGTAGCCTTGTATTTTCTGGACGATTTGCCATTTTACTATCCTCTGTTTAAGCGAAATGCTGCAACCGCCAATCATGCTGCGTGTTGGACAAACCGCATGGTGTGGCGCCACGGGAGAGTACTGTTCAGATCACCGTGCGAAAAGATTGCCCGAGTCAAAGTTGACCTGCAACGAGAACTGCACACGATAATCAGAGCCCTTATTACCGTCGATATTCTCGCGCTGCCCCCATATAAACTCACCCCCCATCATCACATTGTCCAAGGGGTAATGCAGCAGATTGATCTGCGCAATCTGGCCCTTTTCGAATTCATTACCCGCTTGACCGTCGTCTGTATTGAGGTCCGTCATAGACCAGCCGAAGGACGTCGACCAGCGTTCGTTCCAATAATGATCGTAGTACGCGACGATGCCCAAAATGGGCACAGTCCCTGCCTTAGCGCTGTCCAAATCAGCTGAGTCCGGCGCGATATCCACACCACCATCATTCATATAATTGCCCACGCCTTCGCCATAGACCGCCTCAAGCTTCACGTTGTCCTGACCCCAGGTGTTCAGTACCGTACTGGCATTGATACCCCAGCCCACCTTGTAGCCATCATCACCATTGTCCAGTCGCTCGTAGCCCAGCTTGCGCACGATACCTGCCAGCTTGTAATGGCCGAAATCGCCATTTTTCTGATAGGACGCCGTAAAGTCGGGCAGGTCGTTGTGCGCCTGGAAAATATCAGCGGCGGTGGAATCTGTGGAGCCGCAGCCTGGCTCGGGATTCGGCAGGTCGCAGGCTTTTACATTGCGGAAACGTCCAATCGTCAATGAGGTGTTGGGGTCCTCCAGTGAGAAAGACAACATATCCGGACCCAGAGGTATAGAGTAGCGCGCCTGCTGATTTCGATAAAACACCATGCCGGTAGGCCCCCAGTAATCGATAGTATTGGGAAACACGCCGGGGTCCATGAAGTTGGACCACGTCTGGCCCATACCGAAATTCTTGTACGTACCCCAGGCATGCCGCAAGCGCGGCGTGGTCTGGCCTTGATCACCCCCCACTCCGAACAGCTCAGCCTCCAGCAGGTAAGTCACATCGGGGCCATAGTCGCCTTTTACTCCCACGCGGGTCTGGCGAACGCTGAAAATAAATTCCCCGTCATTGCCGTAGGTTCCGCTCTTGGTTGGGATAGTACTAACGCGCAAGGTGTCGTTCCAGTCAGGGTCGACCCGTTTAAAGTCGTAGATGGCATCGGCTCTGACAAAACCGTATACCTCCATGCTGAAATCGGGCTTGGCCGTCTGCTCGATTACCGGTTCAGTAATAGTCTCGTCGACAATAACGATGTCTTCAACGATAACGGTCTGACCAGCCTTGAGTCGCTGCAGCTCAACATTCATGTTCTCGAGCATTCTTTGCTGCTGCTCAACAAGCATTTCGAGCGCCCGAATTCGTTCCGAATCAGAAGAAGCCCAAGTAAAATCCGCAAATAAGCAAAGTACCGCAGCAAACGCGACCGAGGTGGTGGAACTCAGGTTGCCTCTCATCTTGATTCCTCAAACATAACGTCATCGCAAGCGCAAAAAAGCGCGCAAATGCCGATCTCAATCCCGGCTAAGTCTAACCATAAAACGAGAAACTGCCAGCCCTTTTGGAATAAGAGAGCGCTCAACCAGTGTCAGGCCCAGCCGACATTCGATAAACCATGCCTTCAGTGAACCGTGGCGTGAATACCCCTCCAATTTGAGCGGCTAATCGAAGCGCCACGACCGCAGCTGGGTGGCACGACGGCACCGGCAATGCTTGAATGAATGTGATAGCGTCATGCTTTTATTGTGCGCTAGTTGGGGGCAGTAATGGCTTTACGGTTCGGAGACATCGATGTTGCATTGCAGGGACATGTGGCTCTGCTGGAAATCTGCAGGCCCCCGCACAATTTTTTTGACATCCCCTTGATTAATGATATGGCCGCTGCGCTGGAAACACTGGATAAGGATCCCGAGTGTCGTGCCGTCGTGCTCGCCTCCAAGGGAAAATCATTTTGCGCAGGCGCCGATTTCAATCAAGAGGCTACCGTATTCGATGACGCAACGGAGCAACAAGGCAACCCACTGTACGCTGCAGCGATTCGGATTTTCAACTGCAAAAAGCCCCTCATCGCCGCCGTGCAGGGCGCTGCAACAGGCGGCGGACTGGGCCTCGCGGTCGCGGCAGATTTTCGAGTGTGCTGCGCAGAGGCCCGATTTACCGCGAACTTCGCCGCCCTCGGTCTACACCCAGGTTTCGGACTGAGCCACACGCTGCCACAGCTCATCGGTCAGCAACGCGCTAATCTGATGTTTTATACGTCTCGACGCATCAAGGGCGAGCAGGCTTACGAGTGGGGTCTCGCAGATATCTTCACCACCAAAGAAAAATTGCGTGAAGAGGCGCTGGCTTTTGCGGCCGAGATCGCCGCCAATGCCCCACTGGCGTTACTGTCGATAAGAGCGACGATGCGCGAAGGGCTTGCGGGCAAAGTAAGCGCAACGACCGACCATGAGAACCGGGAGCAGTTGCGCCTTTCTGACACCGAAGATTTTCAGGAGGGCATCCGCGCCATGACCGAGCGTCGGCCAGGTGCTTTCAGCGGACGCTAGTTGAACAAGTGCGGGCTAGTTGCAGCGACGCCTCTCAGGGGGGCGTCCCACCGGCACCGGCAGCACCCATTACGCGTTGCTGCAGCATCTGCTGCATAAAGCCCATCATTTTGTCGACAGTAAAGCTCGCCGTAGGCTGACGCGGCGGGAACTGCCGGAAAGTCATCAACCACTTGCCCACCTCCTGCTGCACCGGCACGAAAAGCCACAGTTGATCCGCGAAAAAGCGAGTATACAGGCCTGAATCGAGGGACGTTTCGTAAGGGTCAGAGCGCAAGTGGATCATCCGCGGGAAGTTCAGCGACTCACGCGGGCCAGCCCAACCGTCCATTTGCAGTGCGAAATGGATTTTCCAATCATTCCAGCGCATAGCATTAAAGTTGGCATTGTCATCGAAGTAAAAAATCGTCTCGCGCCTCCCCGGCCCCGTGCCCGCAAGCAAATCGGTCTGGTCATATCCATCGAGATGAACCTTGAATGTTTTGTCTCCTGCTGCATAGCCCTTCTTCAGCTTTTTGTCGATATCCTGGATCCCCGCCGCAGAGGCCAATGTGGGAAACCAGTCCTGATGAGAAAATATGTCATTGATGACGGTACCGGGCTGCACCACCCCGGGCCAGCGGATCAGCGCTGGTACGCGGAAACCACCTTCCCAGGTTGACCCTTTTTCGCCACGGAAGGGTTCTGCGCCGCCGTCAGGGTAGGTGTTAGTCTGGGAGCCATTGTCGGTACTGTAAATGACAATAGTGTCATCCTCTATGCCCAGCGTCTGCAACTCGTTCAGCAATTGACCCACTTGATGATCGTGCTCCATGAGACCATCGGCATAAAGACCGTAGCCCGACTTGCCGTCCCACTCGGGGGACAAACGGGTCCAGACATGCATCCGCGTGGCGTTGAACCAAACGAAAAAGGGCTTGTCGTCCTCGTGGGACTTGCGCATGAACTTGAGCGCCGCGTCAGTGAATTCCTGGTCGATAGTCTCCATGCGCTTGCGGGTCAGGGGTCCAGTATCCTGTACCTTGCCGTCAGCAAAAGAGTGAATCACACCGCGGGGCGCAAAACGCTTGCGGAAGGCAGGGTCCTTGGGATAGAAATAGGTTTCCGGCTCCTCTTCCGCATTGAGGTGATAGAGGTTACCCAAAAACTCATCAAATCCATGGCTGGTCGGCAGAAACTTGTCTTTGTCGCCGAGATGGTTTTTGCCGAACTGGCCCGTAGCGTAACCCAGAGGCTTGAGAATCTCGGCAATGGTCGGGTCCTCCGCCTGCAGGCCGATCTCTGCACCGGGCATACCCACTTTCAGAAGCCCGGTGCGCAAAGGGTGTTGCCCAGTGATAAAGGCGGAACGTCCAGCGGTGCAGCTCTGTTCCCCGTAATAATCAGTAAACAGTGCACCCTCATTGGCGATACGGTCGATGTTGGGCGTGCTACCCCCTAGCATGCCGCGGTGATAGGCGCTTATGTTAGACCAACCAATGTCATCTCCCCAGATTACGAGGATATTCGGCGTTTTCGCATGGGCATTTAAGGATAGCGCGAATAGGCACCAGAACGTCAGGTATACTCTTCTCATTGGGGCTCGCCTCCAGCAGCGGCAACTAACCATTAACGATGGTCGTGTAGGTTACAGGGAAAACGTGCCGGGTAATGATCCGGTTGGCCGCAGTCCCTGTATGTTTACTCTACACGCTCCGACTTTCTGTCACCATTAGGAGACCCTGTCATCTTATCTACATCCCAGAGACAGTACGCCATACCGCGCCCGAATTCGCGGACAGCGCGCGCCAGTCGGCACATCCTCGCTGTTCTCTGTGCTTGCCTGGCCGCCTGCGGTGGCGGTGGCGGTGGCGGTGGCGGTGGCGGTGGCGGCGATTCTGACAGCCCCCCACCCGAGCCGCCGCTTCCGCCCCCTGTATTTGAAGCTTTTACGCTGTCGGGCACTATTAGCACGTCTAGCAGCCAGACTGTCGACAGCGACACCAACGATCCGGTACAACCCGCGATAAGCAACAACACCCGCAGCAGCGCCCAATCAATCGCCAACCCGATTACTCTGGGTGGTTATGTTAATCAGCCGGGCAGCGGCGCCGAAGGGCAGTCACAACTGGACGGTGACGTGGAGGATTATTTCCGGGTCGAGTTGCTGGAGGGACAGCGTATCACCATGGCGGTGGCTGACTTTAATGTCGCTGACGCCGACCTGTATCTATGGAGCACCGAAGACGAAACCGTCGTGTTCTCCCTTGGCACCGGAGAGGTAGAGTTCGTCGATGTGCCCGCAGACGGCACCTACCTGGTCAACGTCTTCGCTTTCAGCGGCGCTACCAACTACACCCTCGCCATCGGCGCACCCAACAATACGCTGGATTATTCCTATCAAAACCATGAGATCGTCCCGTGGGAGGCGGTCGTGGATTACACCGCCGAAGCAGAAGCTACCAGCACAGCCCCCGCAGAACTGGGCGTGAGTCGCCGCTGGGGGCTACAACACCGCGCCGGCGGAGCGGGACGCAGCCGCCTCATGGCGATGCGCCGATCTCTTCTTCTGGGGCAGTCGCCGTCTCGCAGCCTTGCCAATGCAGCGATCAAGGGAACCAATATCGCAGATTCTGCACAGCGGGCGCGCTGGGAAACACTGATGATGATCAAGTCGCTGCGTAACGATCCGTCTGTGCGTTCCGCCCATCCCAATTACCGGGTGTTTACACAGACCATTCCAAACGATCAGGGCTTTCAGTATCAATGGCACTATCCATTGATCAATTTACCGGAGGCCTGGGACACAACCGTCGGCAACGCCGACGTACTGGTGGCGGTGATCGATACCGGCATTCTGTTCAACCATCCCGATCTCGCCGGTCAGCTCGTGTCCGGCTACGACTTCGTGCGTAATCCGGATGAAGCGCTGGACGGCGACGGCATCGACCCGGACCCCTCTGACCCTGGGAGCTCCTCTGGTGGAGGCTCCGAAAGTTTCCACGGCACCCATGTCAGTGGCACAGTGGCGGCGCGCAGCGATAATATTCGAGGAGTGGCCGGCAGCGCGTTTGGCGCCCGAGTGATGCCACTGCGCGCGCTGGGAGCCGGCGGGACAGGAACATCCTACGACATCGGGCAGGCGGTTCGATTTGCCGCAGGCCTACCTAATGATTCGGGCACAGTGCCAGACAGGCCGGCCGACATCATCAACCTGAGCCTCGGTGGTGCGCCGTTCGACCAGTCCACGCAAAATCTCTATAACGAGGTCAGAGCAGCAGGCGTGATCGTCGTGGCGGCAGCCGGCAACAGCGCGAGCAGCACGCCACTGTATCCCGCTTCTTACAACAACGTTATCTCCGTCAGCGCCGTCGATGCACAGCGGCGCCTGACGGTCTACTCAAATTACGGGGCGGCAGTCGACCTCAGCGCACCGGGAGGCGACCGGGGCGTCGACCTCAACGGCGATGGATTTCCCGACGGTATATTGAGCACCAGTGGCGAAATACGACCGGACAACAGCTTGAACTACGTTTACAGCTTTCTCGACGGCACCTCCTTCGCTGCACCTCACGTGTCCGGCGTCCTTGCCCTGATGAAAAGTGTAAACCCTGACCTCACACCGGCAGATATCGATTCTTTGCTGGCCTCTGGAGCACTGACCGATGACCTGGGACCAGCTGGCCGCGACGATGATTACGGTCACGGTCTCATCAATGCGCAGCGGGCAGTGCTGGCAGCCGTGGAGGCATCCGGTTCTCCACCCGCAAACAACCCCGTACTGGTCGCCTCAGCCACTACGCTGAACTTCGGCGGCAACACTTCATCGCTGACATTGACCCTTGGTAACGTAGGTGGCGGCTCGCTGCAGCTGCAGGCACTGACGACGTCCGAAACCTGGCTACAGGTCAATGCCATCGACGCGGATACCGCTGGTCTGGGTACCTATTCAGTCACCGTAGACAGGGCCCTGCTCACCGCTGGCATTTACTCAGCCGATATTGTTGCCCAATCCAATGTAAACACCCTGACGGTACGAGTGCTGGTATCCGAAGGGTTGGGTGAGTCCGGAACAGGCCTGGGCGTAATTTACGTCCTGCTTCAGGAAGTGGGGGAAGCAATTCCTGTCGCACAGTTCGTCGCCAGCAGCAGCAACAGTCTGTACCCCTTCGAATTCAGGGATATCCCGGCGGGCAATTACGAAATCGTGGCGGGCACCGATACAGACAACGATTTGCTCATTTGTGATGCCGGGGAATCCTGCGGTGCCCTGCTGACGATAGACCAACCCGTTCAGTTAACACTGGACGAGAATACCTCAGGGCTTGATTTCCCGGTGGAGTACGTGTTTTCGCTGCCCTCGATCACTGGCAATGGCGGCAAACCCAAGGAAGTGAGGCGCTTGCAATGAATCGATTGTGCGGATCAGTCAGTTCTTACCTACTTTTTCTTCGCACCTGCCTTGCCCTTATTGGTGACGCATACGATAATCGGACGGCGGCGCGGATGAGACAGCGCACAGCGAGCTTGAGGTCGCAGCAGCGCAGACTCAACACGCTTTTTGTATACTCGCTTAACCAGCCCGAGCAGCGGAGCGGAGAGTTGAAATGGAATACGATTCGAATGTGCACAGCATAGAATGCCCAAAGTGCGGCCACGGCATGGAAGAGGTCTCCTATGGGAGCGATCTGCTCATCGACCGCTGCACCAACTGCCAGGGCATCTGGTTCGACAAGGGAGAAGCAACCCTGCTCAAAAGCAAATGGATGGGCGAAGCGCTTGATACCGGCAAAGCCAGTGAGGGCAAGAAATGGGATTCGGTCGAAAACGTGGCGTGCCCGCGCTGCGGTCAGGAGATGAGTAAAGTCTCTGACCCGGACCAGCCCCATATTTTCTACGAAGTCTGTCAGGAGCATGGCATGTATCTGGACGCTGGCGAGTTCACCGATCTGGCCAATGAGACCCCTGCAGACTGGTTCCGAAAGATATTCAAGGCCCCCCGCAGCCATTAGGCATAGAGGAAAGTGCCACCTGCGAACTCGCCCGCCTGGGGCCGCGACCCCTCGCTACCAACTGTAATCTACCCTGAATTTATAGGTCTGATCGAGATCTTTCACATCTTCCACAGACCCACTGTCGTATTCCAACAGCACCTCCGCCGCGGCCTCCAGTTGCCATAATAACGGGAAGGATAGGCCAAACGTATTATTCAGCATCACGTCGGCCGTATCATCCAGGTTCCAGATACCAAGCTGACGGTAGTAGAGAGAAGACTTGCCGCCCAAAATATTACTGGACGCATCAATACTCCAGTTGGTAGCTGGATAATCCTGATCTTCTGCAGTGTCATACTTTTCGTCAACCCAAGACAAGCCCACATCGGCACTGAGTGTCAATCTTGGTTTGGCAAAAAATTGTCGGCCGTAGTAAGGCCCAAGCATCGTGCGCCGATCGAGGTCCTTGAATTTGTCTGACTCTACAAACAGTACGACCCCGACATAGTTGGGGTCGGTGAGGAAGTAATCGTAGCGGCCCGATGTCTGCCAATTATCCGCGGTTTTTTCATTGTTACTTTTATCCACTTCGCTAGCCCACATGAAGCGGTAGCGATCCCGCGTGCTTCGCCAAGCCGCATGTATATTGACATCCAGTTCGTCCGTATCGGTATTGCCCCGCTGCAGCTGGAAAGCCATACCTGCCTTACCGGTCCAGCGGTATCCGTCTCCCATTTCCCAGGGCTCCGGGTTCAGTATCCGCAGGTCATCTCGAGGATAGGTTTTTGCCTCTCCACCCAGCACCAGTCGCTCTTCGCTCATGCTGAGGGAAGAATCACGGTGAACCGTATTGTCCTCCATTAGAACTACCACTGGTTCAGGCACGTTAATCCCTTCCACTTTGTCCATGCTGATTTCTAACGTACCCGCAAAATCAGTTTCTATAGTCACCACGCCCTCGCGGGAGCTGACAACTTTGCCGAGAAGGCGGGAACCGTTCTTGAGCATTACTTCATCCTGGACCGCTGCGGCATCATCCCCCCAGCCAGACGTTGCGAACATCAAAAGTACAAGCCAAAGGGGCCAGCGAGTGAAGCGTCTGGGCATATTCATCATTTTTCCTCTATTCAACAGCATTACCACAGAAATCCTAACTTTTTCGGGCCGATATGTTAATGCGTTCTTATCCACTATCCTAGCCACAGCGAGATAAATATCACCGGGCACTCGGCATAGCCGGCGACAAGCTTGCCCTGCTAGACTGAACGGTAAATTATTTTCAAGCGATTAGACTGTGAGCACATTCGACTACGACCTATTTGTGATCGGCGCCGGCTCCGGCGGTGTGCGGGCTGCCCGAATGGCAGCAAGTTTTGGTGCCCGCGTAGCCATAGCGGAAGATCAGTACATGGGCGGCACTTGTGTCAACGTGGGCTGTGTCCCCAAGAAACTCTACGTTTATGCGTCTCAGTTCGGCAAGGGCTTTGACGATGCTGTGGGCTTTGGTTGGAAAGGCAAGAAACCCCAGTTTGACTGGACTACTCTGCGGGACAACAAGAAAGAGGAGATCGCCCGCCTCAATGGTATTTACGACAACCTATTGCAAAGCGCCGGTGCAGACGTCATTGATGGCCGCGGGAGAATCATCGACGCACATACAGTGGCAGTGGGCGATGCTCATTACTCTGCGGATAAGCTCCTGATCGCTACGGGAGGCTGGCCCTTTGTGCCCGAGTTCCCCGGCAATGAACACGCCGTTACCTCAAATGAAATTTTTGACCTAGAGACGTTCCCACAACGACTCGTTATCGTGGGGGGTGGTTATATAGCAGTAGAGTTTGCAGGGATATTCAACGGCCTGGGAGCAAACGTTACACAACTGTATCGTCAGTCTCTGTTTCTTCGCGGCTTCGACCTCGATATTCGCAAGCACGCTGCACAAGAAATCCCAAATAGCGGTATAGATCTGAAATTTGAAGTCAACGTGAGCAGCATCGAGCAGGTGAGAGATGGGCTCCGGGTAAAACTGGACGACGGAACCGAATTGGAGGCAGACGCGGTACTGTACGCCACCGGCCGCAGCCCTAACCTGGCCGGCTTGGGGCTTGAAAACGTGAACGTGACGCGAAACGATGCCGGCACCATTGCGGTAGATCAGACGTTTCAAACCGCCGAGCCCAGCATATTTGCCGTGGGTGATGTGATTGGTGGTATGGAGTTAACGCCTGTCGCCCTGGCCGAGGGCATGGCGTTTGCCCGGCGCCAGTTCGGGGGTATGAGCCAGCAAGTGGATTACGACTTCATCCCCTCTGCGGTGTTCTGCCAGCCGACAATCGGCACGGTGGGCTTCACCGAGGAACAGGCGAGGACAGAGTTCGGTGAACTGCGCCTGTTCAAATCTACTTTCCGCCCCCTGAAGCACACCCTGAGCGGCCGAGAAGAAAAGTCATTTATGAAACTCATAGTGGATGCTACCACCGATCGAGTGGTGGGCCTGCACATGATGGGGCCAGACGCCGGCGAAATTACGCAGGGCTTTGCCGTCGCCATGCGTGCCGGCGCCACCAAGGCGGTTTTTGATACGACGATCGGTATTCACCCCACCACCGCTGAGGAATTCGTGACTATGCGCGAGCCCTGGACGGGGGACTGACCATGGCACTGGAGCTATGGCAGGCTGGCCTGCTGGTGGTGGTCGGGACCATTGCCGGTTTTTTGAATGTCATGGCCGGAGGCGGCTCACTACTAACCGTACCCGTCATGGTCTTCATGGGTATTCCCGGTCCCGTCGCCAACGGCACCAACCGCATCGCGATCCTCGCACAGAACCTCACCGCGATCACCACCTTCGCACGCCGGGGTTTTCGGGACTTTAAACTGAGCCTCACTCTGGCCCTGTGTGCTATTCCCGGTGCCATCGCGGGTGCCATGCTAGGTGCACAATTGGAAGGTGTGTGGTTCAACCGGGTCCTGGCGCTGATCATGGTTGCCGTCATGCTGATCATGTACTTTGACAAGGGTAAAAAGGCTCAGCCGGATAAATACCAGCCCACCCAACAACAACTGCTGCGGGGCCACCTGCTGATGATAGGGGTTGGCTTCTGGGGTGGGTTTATACAGCTCGGTATCGGCTTCATTATTATGCCGGTACTCAACAGGGTCATGGGCCTGGATCTGGTACGCACTAATATGCACAAGGTGTTTATTATTGCCGTATACACGGTGATTGCACTTCTGGTCTTTGCAAGCCAGGTGGAATTGCTCTGGATGGTCGGCATTTTCCTCGCAGTAGGAAACTCTATTGGCGGTTACCTGGGGGCACACTACTCCGTTGCCGGCGGTGAGCGCCTCATCAAGCGGGTGCTTAATGTGGTGCTCGTTCTGTTCATCATCAAATTACTTTTCAACATTTGAAAGCGAGTGCCCCTGGTTTTTCATCCTGAGACAAGGCGACTACCGTCGCCTGACTGAGGTTGATATCGATCTGATTTCAGGCGAGACACGCAGCCGGGAGAACGGGTCTAGACCGGAATGATCCGGCGCAAGAGGCATGCTAGACTCATAACAAGAATGTCATGGGAGCTTCTGAGCTTGTCGCGTTTTTTAATTCTTTTTACGGTTCTGTTAGCTTCCCTTTTTACACTGGAAATGCTGCTGCCCGTGCAAGACCATGTGATTACTCCCTTTACCTCACTGCTGGCACGCATCAGCGCAGAGATCATACTACCTTTTGATTCGTCGGTAGTTGCCTACGGTAAAGTGCTTCAGTTCAAGGACACGGGCTTTGCGGTATCTATCGAATCAGGCTGCAACGGCGTGGAAGCCACCATCGTGTTGGTGGCCGGTGTATTGGCTTATCCCGCCAACTGGAAGTCCAAAGCACTGGCCATAGGCATCGGGTTTCTGGCCGTTCAGGCGCTGAACCTGGCTCGCATCATTAGCCTGTTCTATTTGGGCGACTGGAACATGGAAATATTCACCTGGATTCATTTGTATTTGTGGCCATCGCTTATCATGCTGGATGTTTTGATCGTGTTCACGGTCTACCTGCGCTATCTATCTCGACTGGCCCCGTCTGCGGACAGTGGCAATGCCTGAACAACCACATATGCGGCAATTCCTGCTGTATGTATTTGTACTGCTGGTGCCCTGCTTTGTTATATGGACCACGTTCGGAGGCTCGCTGGGAGCACCTGCCATTGGCCTGGTCAGCCAATGTCTGAGCAACTGGTTTCCTACAGTGGTCGACGCTCTCTATCTTGACGGCTCTAACGCGCTGTTGATGACACGCTTCGGGGAAAATAATGGGGAAGCCGTGCCCCTCGCCGAGGCGGAGTATCAACTCGGGTTCAGGGTCAACCCGATGATCGTGACCGTTTCATTGCCATTTTATACCGTGCTGCACTTTGCGACCCAGCGGGACACCTATCTCGGCAGCTATCTTTACGGCCTTATCATTCTTTACCTACTCACCGTTTTCGGGTTGCTATGCTTGTGTCTCAAAGAGCTTATGGTAAATCTCGGAGGTACTTTTTTTGAGCAACCTGACGTATTTGTGCCTAATGCCGACGTCATCGGTATCCTCTACCAATTTAACGTACTGATTGTTCCCACGCTGGCGCCCGCGATCATTTGGATTTGGCAAGGCCGCAATACGCCCCTGTTAAGAGCGTCTCTCGGTGTCGTGGCCAATAATAAAATCCAGGACGATAAAAGTGGCTCTCCCCTGCTGCGCAAGCAATCGTCCGACTAGTCGCAGAAGCCACCATGTGCAGCCTACCGGCGATTTAAGATCATTGCGCAGAGCACAAGCGCACGACTGATCCAGCTGTGTTGCAGGTATAGTGCGAGCTCTGGCTTTTACTCAGCTGACTCAAAAAAGCCCGCATCGATGCGTTCGAAACTATTGGTTTTTTATTGCCCCTGACTCGTGACTCGCTAGCCAATCCGGCTACATCATGATTAGTCCTTGAAATCCGGTGCCCTACTTTCCTTGCGAGCCTTGATCGCTTCCTCAAAGTTCTGCGTTGTCATGCGCACAAACAGCTGCGCATGACCCTCATGGTTCATATGTGTATGCAGGCTGCCCGCATCGACGCCCGACCACAACATCTGTTTACTGAGCTCTACACCCAACTGGCTGAAACCGTTGATGCGCTCGGCGACAGCGTAACACTCCTCCAGTAGCGCCTCTTTCGGCACAGTCCGGGACACAATACCAATGGCTGCGGCCTCTTCTGCTTCTACATCACGCCCTGTCAGCATGATCTCAAAGGCCCGACTTGTACCCACAGCTCGGGGCAGGAGGTAGCTGAGCCCTAACTCCGCTGATGTGAGACCATTGTTAATTCCCGCAGGGCGGAAATAAGCCCCATCAGCTGCGATACGGATATCCGTGGCCATCGCCAGGCAAAAGCCCCCGCCGATAGCGGGACCGTTGATTGCTCCGATAACCGGCTGGTGCATGTCGTGTATCGCCTTGATGACATCATCGAGTATCTTCATAGCTCGGCGGGCGATACCCGGCACCGTCAATCCGTCAAATATATCTAGCCAACCCGGATCTTCCAGATCCGCTCCAGAACAAAACCCTGCGCCGGCGCCCGTGACGATGACTACACGAGTCTCATTGTCGAAACTCACCTCCTCCAGCGCTTCCTTAAAAGGCACCATGACATCAAACGCCATCGCGTTCATGCGATCAGGGCGGTTAAGCGTGATCTGTGTGATGTACGGCTGGGGCTTTTCTACAATAACGAAAGACATATCATTAACCTTAAGCAGGGTGACTGATTCTCAGACTACGCCCTTGGCCAGACCTGTTCCATGACAAAATAGGCCACCTCGGCCATCAAATCGCTGACCACCGAAAAACTGCGGCGCCCCCTGGAACACCGCCCCATTTGCGTTGGTATCGCTCTGTATGCGAGGGCTTGACCATGCAAAAGCTCGGGCTCATGCTGGCGCTAAACGCTATTGACGGAGCAATGTACCAGGCGTCTGACGGCGGTGAGACAGAAACGGGCAACCGGCAATTGCTGGACAGGGCCGAAGACCGGATGCGGTTCACATCGTGGCAGACGGCAACAATAAAAGGACAGGAATGCATACAAGATACGTATTTTTCTACACTGCCAAGGCCGCCATTTTCCAGGTCTATGCGTTGCTCTTGCTGTTACTTACACTTTTTTTTATCGGCGTCATATTTACTGTAAATTTGTTCGCCGTAACGGTTGGGACTTTTTCATACATTATAACGGTGGTGTGTTGGGCATTTTATATTGATCGAAAAAATAGGGGAAAGCGCACTATTTAGATTTGAAGGCAAGTAACCCGCCAAGGTCCAGGATAATCCCGCTATGCTGCGCAATTCGAGCGCGACCTGCGCGGCAGTGATACCTTACATAAGGGCGAGGGCCAGGTTTCGATTAGCGAGAAGTATGTCGCTTTTGCAGGGAACCTTGCTTCGGGGCCTGATTACAAACTATTTTTTTAGCAGTTCAGTAAAGTCACCGTTTGGTGCGAGACTTCTATGCAGTTTGTTACATCAACAAAATTTCGCTAATCGATATGGCTCGCTCCACAAGTATGTTATTTCCTGACAGCTATCCGGTGGCTATACCGTGGATGAACGTCTATGTTACTGTTCTTACTCTCAACCATTTAATGATACAAATCGGGCCCAATGGCGCTGGAGTATTGCAAAACTATCGGCAGGCGCTCAATAAGCATGGACTG
>JAAENL010000512.1 GCA_024224435.1 Halieaceae bacterium | reverse complement strand
TTGAGCAGGGCGAGATTGATCGGGGCTATCGTATCGCGCTGGTGGGCGGTGGAGCAGGCAGTGTAGAGCTAGCACTCGCTATGTCGCGGCGTTTGCAGGGCACGGGCGTCGCGCTGAGCTTGTGGTGTGGAGCGTCGAAGATTTTGAAGGGCTACAACCGCGGCGCACGGCGGGCCGTAATGGCCGAGTTGCAGGAGCATAGTATTGAGGTCCATCTCAACGCGCGGGTTGTTGCCGTGCAATCTGCCCGCTTGCAGTGTGCCGACGGCGTTGAAAGCCCGTTTAATACTTTGTTCTGGTGCACTGGCGCCGCTGCGGCACCCTGGATTGCCGAGTCCGGCCTGGCGACAGACGAACAGGGCTTTTTGCAGGTGCGGGATACCCTGCAGGCGAAGGACGATGACAGCGTGTTCGGCGCAGGAGATATCGCCACACAGGTTAAACACCCCCGGCCCAAGGCGGGGGTCTATGCCGTGCGTATGGGACCGGTGCTGGCACACAACCTGAGGGCACAACTGCTTGACCAACCCCTGCGGGTCTTCCGGCCCCAGCGCCGGTTTCTCTCTTTGCTTTCGCTCGGAGACAGACGTGCAACAGCGAATCGAGGTCCGTTCAGTGCGACCGGAGCTTGGGTGTGGCGCTGGAAGGACAGTATTGACCGCAGCTTTATGGCTCGTTTCGAACAGTTGCCTACTGCGATGGATCGAATACCCTCTGATAGTCTATCGGGTGTGCTGCGCCAGCCACACTGTGGCGGTTGTGGTGCCAAGGTCGGGGCGGATGCTCTTGGCACAGTGCTGCAACGCCTGCAGCAGGCTTATCCGCGGTATTGCATGGCAGAGCGTGACGACGCTGTAGCGCTGCATGCGCCTGCCGGCGTCACGGTTGTGCAGAGTATAGATACCCTGCGACAGTTGGTGTCCGATCCCTGGATTATGGGGCGGATTGCCGCAAATCATGCACTGAGTGATCTTTACGCCTGCGGTGCTTTCCCCATCTCGGCTCTGGCGTCGGTGACGCTACCCTATGCCACTGAGGTGGTGCAGGAGCGCGAGTTGTATCAACTTCTTGCTGGTGCGCTGCACGAATTTTCCCGTGTCGATTGTCAGTTGCTCGGTGGTCACAGCATGCAGGGGCATGAACTGGGGCTGGGTTTTGTGGTGAATGGCATACCACTCTCTGCTGAAAAGGGTCTTTTGCAAAAGGTCGGTTCGGGCGAGGGCGACAAGTTAATACTCACCAAGCCTATTGGTAGTGGTGTGCTGTTTGCAGCGCACATGCAATTACAGGCCGATGGACGAGATCTGGAATGCGTGATGAATACTTTGCTGCAGAGTAACGGTGAAGCAGCGAGACTTGCACTGGTACACGGCGCCAGTGCTTGTACAGATATCACCGGATTTGGGCTGGCGGGGCACCTGCTGGAGATGTTGCAGGGTGAATTGGGCGCGCGACTGACGCTCGATTGCTTGCCGCTGATGCCGGGCGCCGTGTCCCTGTTTCAGGCCGGCTTTCACAGCACGATGCAGGCGCCCAATCAGCGCAACGTAGGCAGCGCTGTTCAGCTCTCAGTTGACGAAGGGGATGCACGTTTGGCAGCCTTGTTTGATCCGCAGACCAGTGGCGGGCTGCTGATCTCCATCGCGACCGAGCGCGCACCTGATTTGCTAGCAGCGCTGCGCGAAGCAGACTATCGCGATGCCCAGGTAATCGGTGAGATTATCGCGTTACCACCACATGAGACGAAGGCGTTGTACATTGACTAAGGGGCGGGATCCGCGCGTTGCAGCAGTGTCGCAATGCCGCCCTCATGGGAGTCATTCAGCCCTAGCAAGTTGTTAAATTCGCGGGGATCGTCGGCGTGATTGTAGAGCTCTTGTCCGCCGTCGGGGTAACGCGTCCAGCGCCAGTTTCCCACCCGGGTTGAAATTGCGTCACCCCAGCGCATGTTGGCGGGGCGCGCGTTGGCCTGTTCTGTTGTGATGCCGATTAGGCTCTTTCCCTGGAACTGTTCAGGCGTCGCGATTCCTGCGAGATCCGTGAGAGTGGGAGCAAGGTCGAGCAGGCTGACCGGCGCGTCGAAACTTCCCCCTGCATCCAGTCGTCCGGGCGCGCTTATAAGCAGAGGCACGCGGGTTGCGTGCTCCCACAAGGCCATTTTTCGCCAATGTAGTTTTTCGCCGAGGTGATAACCGTTGTCGGACCAGAGGACGACAGCGGTGTTATCGGCGTAGGGGCTGGATTCCAGTGCATCAAGAATTTGCCCGATCATTCTGTCGGTGTGGCTGCAGGCTGCCAAGTAAGCCTGCACGTGCTGCGGCCACAGGCCAGCGTCGATAACCAGATCATATTGGCTGACTTCAGCTTCAGGTGTCACCAGCATGGGCGACTTTGCCAGGGTGACGCCCATCGGCGGAATATCATCGAGGTCGTCCAGGCGGACTTCCGGCAGCACCACCTCTTCAAGCGGGTGCATATCGAAAGCCCATCGGGGCAGACGCCAGGGCACATGGGGCTGGAACAGGCCAATTGCCATAAACCAGGGGCGATCGTGCTCTTTCTGCAGCTCTGCTATGGCAAAATCCGCCGCTTTCTGGTCTTGATGTATCTCGCCGGGGGGCATCAGTCCGTAGTCGAAGAACGTGCCGTGGTCGCCAACGGTGACGGGTGAGTCTTTATAGGGTTTGAATACATCCCAGAAACGCGGAGTGCCTTTTTGGTAGTGAAATACTTTTCCGGTGGAAATTGTTTCGTAGCCGGCATCGGAGAACCAGAGGGGCAAGGGCTTTAGGTCTGGCGACATGGCCAGCTGCCAGTAGGCCGCGTTATCCTCGTGTTCTCTGACCCCGGTAGCATCCGGCGTAAGACCCCATAGCACGGACGCTCGGCTGCCGATGCAGACGGGTACGCTGCAGTAGGCCTCGTTATAAGAAAAAGATTTTGCTCGAAGCCGATCAATATTAGGCGTGCGCACGCCCGGATGGCTGCCGAGATAACCGACCCAGTCGTTGAGATCGTCAATGCACAATAGGAGAATATTGGGCCGATCCGATAGTGTCTTCGACGCGGACAACGCGGGTGCTTGCGCCGCGCCGGCTGGCTTTCCTTTTTCACTACAACCCAGTGTGGCCATAGTCGCGGCAGCTGCTGCCGCGCCAGTAAGAAATTGTCTACGGCGAATCACCATGTAAACGCGACCTTATCTATGCGCGTTCTAGCGCAAAAAGACAGCATACCACGCTTGTGCCGGTTGCGCGGATGCGGAGGAATGAGACCCTCAGCGCTCTTCCCAGTACCGTGTCATCTCGAGATACAGGAAGGAAGCGGTCCAGGTGATTAACACGAGGCCGGTGAGCGCCTCGAGTCCGGTCAGGTAGCGCAGGTCACCATGCGGCTCGATATCGCCAAGGCCCAGCGTGGTATAGGTTGTGAAGGAGTAATACACGCAGTCCAACAAGCTGCCGTCGAAGTTTCCCTGTAAATGTCCCCAGTCATCCACACGATGTTTGATGTAGTAGGCGATTGCAAAAACCCACACTTCGATAGAGTGGGCGGTTAGCGCCAGGAATACACCGAGGACAATACGCAGGCGGTGACGAATTTTAAGTGTCGGTAAAAAGCGGGTAATGCGGTGCAAACACTCATAGTGAATCGCCACTGCCAAGCCGATAACAAACATGTTGACCACAAATACACCAACCATTGCAGGTTACTCCATCTTTGCCGAGAGGACCCACTCTACCGACTTTTTTACCACGGCATAATATGCGTGTTGCAATACAGGTGGAGCCTCAATCGTGGCGGGGTTGATCGACTTGTGTCAAGATTCCGTTTCAAGCGATATACACATAACACCGTTGACCAGAGCTATGACTGAAGACACTGCATTGCCAATGATTGAGACGTTGTCGCAATATCACGAAATGACCCCCGCGTTGGTTTATATAACGGGCTTGCTAATTGTCGCTTGGTTGGCCTATCTCTTTGCGTCACGGGTCTTGCTGACGGTAGTTCGGGCACTGGCCAGTCGCACCCAGCATACATGGGACGACGCCCTGGTAAAAAACAAGGTCGGTGCCCGGCTCGCGCAGCTTGTGCCTGCCATTGTCATTAATATGGGCGTGCAGATCGTGCCGGGAATTAGCGAGTCTCTGGAGAAGCTGGCGATGAATCTGGCCAGTGCCTATATGATCGTGATTATTACGATTACGTTGGTCGCGGCACTCAATGCGCTAAATGATATCTACGAGGCCAACCCGGAGGCCCGCAAGCGTCCGATTAAAGGCTTCGTTCAGCTTTTACAGCTGGCACTTATGATACTCGGCGCGTTGCTTTTTATCGCTTCGCTGCTCGATCAATCCCCCGTAATACTCCTCAGTGGCTTTGGTGCTATGACAGCTGTTCTGCTGTTAATTTTCAAGGACACCTTGTTGTCTTTAGTGGCCAGTGTGCAGTTGACGGCTCAGGATCTGGTGCGGGTGGGCGACTGGATTGAGGTGCCTCAGTTCGGCGCGGATGGCGACGTGGTGGATGTAGAATTGCATACCGTCAGAGTGCAGAACTGGGACAAGACCATTACCACGATTCCGACACACCGACTGATTAGTGACTCGTTCAAAAACTGGCGCGGCATGTCTGTATCGGGAGGGCGACGAATAAAGCGCGCGCTTAATCTCGACGCGTCGTCCATACATTTCCTCAGCGATGAAGAGATCACGCATTGTAAACGATTTGCGCTGCTCACAGACTATCTGACGGACAAGGAAGGCGAGCTGGATCAGCACAACAGTAAGTTACTTGCAAGCGGCCCAGCTGAGATTGACCCGGGCGTAAATCGACGCAGGCTGACCAACATTGGCACGTTCCGCGCCTACGTGTGGCGGTACCTCAAACAACATCCCCGAATTCGCCAGGACATGACCTTGCTCGTCCGCCCCTTGCCTCCGGGTGCCCAGGGAGTGCCTATCGAGATTTATTGCTTTACAAGCACGACTGAGTGGGCCGCTTACGAAGATATACAAGCGGATATATTCGACCATGTGCTGGCAATTGTGGAGGAGTTCGGTCTGCGTCTGTTCCAGCAACCCGCAGGGACGGACTTCTCAAAAAATGCCTGTAAGCCGGTAGCAGAAAGTCGTTAACAGACGCAGTGGCACTAGCTAAAGCCCGCCTACCGGAATGGAGCCCCGGCCCACACTGACTGGCGGGCGTGGCCGACGTTTGCATTGCCTAATTCGGCACATGACGCTTGCATGCTTGCTCTTTTGTAAGGCAACTGTCCGCAGCAATTTATCAACACCCGGGTGGAAGAGGCGGCTGCGGGCCTTGTGTGAGCCCGTCGAATACTGTCTCGTGGTGGTAATCCACGGTGCGCTGGTAGAGAGTGACTCCGGTTGTTGCCGTGTTGTTGCCCAGGCCCGGCACATGTCCGCCATTCACCACAGCCTGAAAGTCCAGTGGCAGGCCGGCCGCCGTGGCGAAGGTCTGTAAGGACGTC
>JAAENL010000511.1 GCA_024224435.1 Halieaceae bacterium | reverse complement strand
TATAGGCGGCCATCGTGATACCCATTTTGCGTTTTTGCAGCACATGCAAAAAGGTCAAACGCTGCAATTACAGGTGGCCTCGGGGAAAATACTCGACTATGAGGTGCGGTCGTTGCAAATTGTGGATGCGAGTCGCTCGTCTTTGTCGGTTAATGTGACGGCAGAGGCACTGGTGTTGGTTACCTGCTATCCCTTCGATGCCCTGCAAGCGGGTGGCCCACTGCGCTATGTGGTAACGGTCACGCCGAAAAGGGCTGCACCGGCACGGGTTGGTGTCGAGACCTCTGGTGTTGCAGATACCCGATTTTTCTACCGCAGGGAACCCGTGGTGAGCTATTACAGGGCAGCGCCCTCCGGTGGCGCAGTCGCCTCGGACTGGGAAAACACCTCATTGCTGCGTAAAGATCGCCCGGCACGGCACGTCGAATTTTAGCGACAGGGAAATCGATGCCGCGACGATCTGTCGCAAGCGAGAAGAGCCTGCGAACAAGCAATGGCTCGTCCTCGGCTCGCCTGGAGATCGCAAAAATTGTGGTGCTTTTTTAAAACGCATTCCAGGTGGCCTGTCGCTCAGCAGATGTCTGCCTAAAACGCATAGGCCGCTGTGAGGCCGTACACGCGCGGTTCGCCAAACTGATAGTAGGGTTCGGTGACGTAGCCATTTCGGGGATCATTGCCAAAACTCCCGAAGCCGCGCACGGTATAGTCCTCGTCGGTCAGGTTGCGGCCCCACAGCACCACGCGCCACCGCTCTTGCTCCCATCCCAGGCTGGCATTCACCAGGTTGTAGTTATCCGATTGTTCGGAGTGGCGGTCAGAGAAGTAGTATGCATCTTTACCCTCTACCTCAAGCCGCAGGAAAAAATCCCTCGGTAAATCGTAACGCCCTCCTGCCGCATACTGGTACTTGGGCGCATGGGCCTGCTCGCGCCCTGACAGGTCTTCCTCGAATACGTTTACGTAGTCGTCGAATTCTGCTTTCAGCAGACCGACATTGGCCCACAGCAGCAGCTTATTGGTCGCGCGCCAGTCAATTTCTATCTCGGCGCCGTAATTATTGCCCGCTGCCGCATTGCTGGTGTAATCGACAAAGGTCGTGGCACCGCCGTCCTGAGGAATCAGCAGCGAACCGCGCACTTGCTGATCATCGCGATCCATGTAGAACAGGGCGACGCGTGCCTGTAGCCGATTATCCAGCAGCCGGCTTTTAACGCCCAGCTCGTAGTTGAGTAGTGTTTCCTCATCGAAGGTGCTGACGGATTCCAGCGCCGTGATGACGTCTGGCGCGTCGGTGGATTTGATATTCGCAAGGATGGCGCCGTTGACGCCTTCCGCGCGGTAACCGCGGGACACCGAGCCGTAAACAAGGGTGTTATCGCGCCATTGATATTCCAGAGCGAGTCTGCCGCCCCACATGTCGTCATCCGGGTTGAAGTCCACGCCGTTATTGTCGCTGTAGTCGGTGTCACGGTACTCCCAGCGCAAGCCGGTGATCAGCGTCAGCTGGTCGGTCAGTGCGGTATCGAGCTGCGCGAACAACGCGTAGCTCTCGGTGTCGTTCTCGCTGGTGAAAAAAGGTGCGAAGGTGTAGGTGCGATCGAGATCCTCTTTGTTGCCAAGATGGTATACACCCATCACCCAGTTGCTGCGATCGTTGAACAGGCGCGATTGTGCATTGGATAACAGGCGCATTTCAGCGCTGATGCTGTGGCGCTCGCGGTCGTATTGGTCATAGGAGGTATAACCGTCGGGGTCAAAGCCCTCGAAGGTCCAGTCCTCGTCGTAGGCATAGGTGATATCGGTTTTTGCCACGCTAAGTCGTGTTTCCAGCGTCACCGCGTGCAAGTCAGAGAGTGTGGCGAGGCTCGCCGCAAGAGATTCCTGGGTATCTTTTCCCGGTTGGTCTGATAGAGTCGTGCGGGTGTTATCGAGGGAGAAAGCGTCGTAACCGTTGTCCATATCGATGTAGGTAATACCGAGGTCCAGTGTGTGGCGCTCGCTGGCCAGCCAACGCAGGCGCACGCGGCTGGTCAGCTCATCGCGATCGGCGTTGTCATCGTCCCCGGTAAAGTCATTTTTCTGATAGCCGTCACTGTAAAATTGTTGCAGTGCCACACGGTAGAGCAGGCTGTCGCTAATCGGACCCGTGCTGACGCCGCCCAGGCTATAGGTGTCGTAGTCACCGACGGATCCCTCGAGGTAGTGAT
>JAAENL010000510.1 GCA_024224435.1 Halieaceae bacterium | reverse complement strand
CCGGGCGTTGGAAAAACTTCTGCCAATTGGCCAATTCTCACCTCTCTCTTTTGGCTTCATGACCCTATTTCTGCAAGCGTGAAAATGGGAATGCGCCCTACTGACAAGAAACTGCCCTGATTCACAGCGAATCTACCGACTCAATTCCATAGCAATATCGCAATCCACGCTTTTGCTACATTCATCTCAAAATAGCAGGATACCTTGACTGAATCCCCGAGAGTCTACTCATACACAAGTTCAGCATCCTGAGTAGGCTGAGAGTGGCATAGACTAACTTTGATCGAACTCTCAGCCGTATCGAAGGGTGCGGACTGGCGAAAAAGTACGGGGAACCGGTTACGACGTTCCAGATGGCCTCAACTCGAACCCCTGAACCGGCCGAACTGAGGGGATTTTAGATACCTAAGCAACATCTCCTACAAACTGCTAGCCGTTGACTAAAATGAACCGCTTCCTGTTATAAATCTAAATCCATGTCCAACAATTTCGAGCATATCACCGGCGAGAATGTCATTCTCCCCGGCGCACAACAGACCATCATCATCGATGGCCTGCCCATCGAACTGCCGACGTGGGACGCCCTGGTCGCGCACCTGCATGAAGTGGCCGCCTATCCTGCTTATGAACGCTGGGCCGACCCGCCAGGGGATGGCGTCGATGCTGAGGCGTCGCCTTTATATGAGCAGGCGGCGGCCGCACGGGTTCTGCCTGACACGTACCTGCAGGTGAGCGCCACGCCCTTACCACAGCGCCTTTCTCCCTGGCGTCCCCTGGCCTCTGGCGATCTGGAGCAGGCTCAGGGCTTGCTGGAGGCGCTGGCCGGGGTACAACGCGCCGTGATCCTGGGAGAGCCCGGCAGCGGCAAGACCACTGCTCTAGAGCGCTTGGCCTGGGTCACCGCCGCCCATAGCCTGGCGGAGCTGGAGGCAGGTAGTGGGGTGTTGCATATCCCCCTCTTCATCCACCTGCGCGAGTATCACCGTAACCAGGGGGAGCTTTTGCCGCTGCTCTGCGCTGCACTCTGCCATCACGATGTGTTGTCGCTGGACGAGCGCACTACACGAGGATTGTTGCGTAGCTTCAGGAACGTGCGCTTCATCCTGCTGCTGGATGGCCTCAATGAGATGGGCGAGCATAGTGGAGATGGCTTGAAGGCGTTGGCACGCTGTCTCAAAACTTATCCCGGCCACACCTATTACCTCACCTGCCGCACGGCGGATTTCGACGCAGATATGCAAACGCCGGAAGAAGCCGGTGTCTGGCAGGTGCAGCCCTTACAGGATGGTATTCGCTATTGGGGGGATGAACAGGGTCAAAGCGATGTGCGAGACTATTTGCAGCGGCACTTGGGTGAAGCAAGGGGTCGTCGCCTGTACGAGCGCGTGCGCAGCGATGACCGTCTGCGAGAAGCGGCTACCCTGCCCTTGCTTTTGTTCATGATCAAAGAGGCCGGCGGGGCTGGCGAGTTGCCGCCTGACCGGGGCGGCCTGGTGCGCCAGTTTGTGCGCAGCCATCGCCTGTTGAGACGCGTGCCCAAACGCTTGCGCCTGCAGGCGGAGCGCAGCCTGGAGGCTATTTGCTGGACGATGCAGATGGACCTGCGCAGCCTCAGTATCCCCAAGCAGGTCCTAGATGATACCCTGACAGCAGTGCAGGGTCAGAGTGACTACAGCATTGATACCATGCTTGAGCAGTTGCAGACGACCGGCCTGCTTGTGCCGCCGGCGGAAGTGCACGATCCCTATCTGCTGCTGCACCAAATCATCCAGGAATATGGCGCAGCTTCGCAGTTGGCAGCGCAGCGGGTGCAATTGCGAAATATGATATTCGCTGAATTGCCCGCAAGAGTCCGATCTTACTACAAAAATTGATGCCATTCTGTGATAAATAGGGCCTTCAAGCTCAATAGAAGGCTAGGATTTGGCGAATTCACGGCATTTTGGCGACAGCAATAACTTCAATTGATCGATTTTTTCACAAGTGAGACCGTTTGTCATATTATTCAAATGCACCCCAGCGCAGCCCGATTGCGGCGAACGACTGCTGGCCCTGGCTGAGGACGAATGGCATCGTGAGACCTGCATCATGGCGCTGTGGCTTGAGACGGACCTGCACACGCCCGAGTATTTACAGCAGCTAATGGCAACACCGGAGGTGGACCTGCGTGTACGCGTTGTCGCCGCTAACATCCTGGCCGAAATCGGCGATCCCCGCTTTGTTCCCACGCTCATCAAAGATGTGGCGGTCATCCTGCCGGACATGGTGAAAATTCCCGGAGGGATAGCTGTTCTGGGTGGCGAGGATGCGGATGGTCGAGACAACGAATTGCCCGAGTGCGAGGTGGCGAACACTCCCTTCGAATTGGCCCGCTACCCGGTTACCAACGCCGAATACGAATGTTTCATAAAGGCGGGTGGTTATGGTGATTCTAACCTGTGGACTGCCGCTGGACAGGACTGGCTAAGCGGCGAAGGCAAGCTCGACCCTGAGACTGAGCAGGCCTACCGAAACCTGCATCGTTCCCTTGCGCAGGACGTCGAATCCGCGATCAAGAGATTGAAGGAAGCAGGACTGCACATCACAGACGAAGAGGCTGATGACTATCGTCAGGTTGCGACTTGGTCTGAGGAGGACTTTGTATCAAGGTACGCAGAACAGATTCTGGGCGAACAACGACAGCAGCCGTATTACTGGGATGACAACCGTTTCAATCAACCCAACCAACCTGTGGTGGGTGTGAATTGGTACGAAACCATGGCCTATGCCAGCTGGCTTAGCCAGTTGACAGACGACACCTACAGGCTGCCCAACGAAGCGCAATGGGAGTGGGCGGCCCGGCGAAGAACGACAAACAGTCCGGGAAGGCGTTATCCCTGGGGTGATCCCTGGGACCCCGGTCGCTGCAATCACTCGGGTAGCCGTCTCAGCGCCCCCAGCCCGGTGGGCGTCTATCCCCATGGCGCCACACCTATTGAACAGTCTGAAGAGTGCCTTTTTGATTTGGCCGGCAATGTCTACGAGTGGATGCTCAGCCTGTACCGGCCTTATCCCTATTTCCCAGATGATGGCCGTGAAGACGAACAAGCTGAGGGCATGCGCAGCCTTCGGGGCGGCTCCTGGTACGTGGGTAAGACCCAGGTGCGGTGCGCCTATCGCCACTGGGACAATCCCTGGAACGGGGACAACGACGACGGATTTCGCCTCGCCAAGCTCCTCTTTTAGCTTTTGTCTTTTGTCCTCTGTCTTCTGTCCACTGAGTGCTACCTATTTAGTTACAACCCTCGTCAGTGTTTGTAAGCTAACTTCGCCCCGAAGGCTTCGTCCTGAGTTTATTGAAGGGGGCGATCATTGCCGGAAAACGGCGCCCATATTAGCCATAATTTGCCGTCCAAAGGAAAAACCTCATGTCCGAACCAATTCCCTTCCTTCGCATCCGCATCCAGGCGTTTCGCGCCGATTTGGAGGGCTACCCCACCGAAGCCAGGCTCGACGATGGTAGCTTTTACGGCGATGGCCTTCTGCGCCTGGGCTTTGAGGGGCTGCAAATCGACCACTCTAACCCTGAAGCGTATGGCGCCCAACTCCACGACGCCCTCTTCATAGGGCCGATCCTACAAGCTTACGAGGATGCCATGCGCCGGGCGGAGATCATCAGTGAGGGACATTTGTGCATCCAGTTGTGGATCGATGAGGAAGCGGAGGAATTGCACGCCCTGCGCTGGGAGCGTCTTTTGCGCAACTATCGCCGGCAATGGCTGCCCCTGGCCGCTTCAGCGCTGACGCCTTTTTCTCGCTATTTCAACCTGACCCTCAAGGAAGAACAGGCTGAACCCGCCCGGCCTTTTAAAATCCTGCTCGCCATCTCCAATCCCTCCGATCTTAGCCACTTCCAACTGCATCCGCTGGATATCGAAGGTAACCTCAATCATCTTCTAAATACTTGTATTGGTCAGATACACTTTACTCAAATGGCCCACCTCTTTTTCGGGGCCGACATCCCCGAATGACGGGGTTTCACCTGCGAAAATGTCTGATACTGGGGAAGTTCGTTCCTCAGTCGAAGTGCAACATGTGCTTGCCT
>JAAENL010000509.1 GCA_024224435.1 Halieaceae bacterium | reverse complement strand
GTATCTCGATAAGCAGACGGTTGAAGCCGAGGACCGCGGTGTCGCAGGCAGTGGTGATCCCGGAGACCTGGAGAATATTCGCGCATTTTCGGTGGCCTATCTACGACGGCAACAGGACCTCGACCTGAAAGCTTTCGCCGTGGACTTCGACGTCTATTTCCTCGAATCCTCGCTGTACGAAAACAGTGAGGTAGAAAATGCTGTACAAAAGCTGGTCGACGGCGGTCACTGTTATGAAAAAGAGGATGCCCTCTGGCTTCGAACTACCAACTTCGGCGATGACAAAGACCGAGTCATGCGCAAGCGCGACGGTGGCTACACCTATTTCGTTCCGGATGTCGCCTATCACTTGAACAAGTGGCGGCGCGGCTTCGAGCGAGTTATCAACGAACAGGGCGCAGACCATCACAGCACCATTACCCGAGTGAGGGCAGGACTACAGGGTCTGGAGGAAAACATTCCAGCAGACTGGCCAGAATATATCCTGCATCAGATGGTAACGGTTATGCGCGACGGTAATGAAGTGAAACTGTCCAAGCGTGCGGGCAGCTACATCACTCTGCGCGACCTGATCGATGAGGTGGGACGCGACGCCACCCGTTATTTTTTGGTCGCTCGCGCAGCCACCTCGCAACTGACTTTCGATATAGACCTGGCGCTGTCACAGAGCAATGAAAACCCGGTTTACTACATCCAGTACGCTCACGCACGCACCTGCAGTGTGATGCGCAAACTCGAAGAGCAGGGAAACGTCTGGCGAGCCGACAATGCGCTCACCCACCTCGATCAACTGCAGGAAGACCACGAGACCAGCTTGCTGCGGCGACTCAGCCGATATCCGGAAACAGTGGCCAGCGCCGCCAACAGCAGTGAGCCCCATATCGTTGCCCACTACCTGCGCGAACTCGCCGGAGACTTCCACGCCTGGTATAACGCCCACAAAATGTTAGTGGACGACCAACCACTGCGCGACGCCCGCATCGCGCTTAGCCAGGCAACCGGGCAGGTAATTTTCAATGGGCTGAGCCTATTAGGGGTATCTGCCCCGGAGTCTATGTAAACCATGTCCCAGGATTTCGCCAAGCGCAAAAAAACTAGCGGTCGAAAACCAACCAAGCGCAAGACTTCTGCGCGCACCAGTAGCACTGCAGGTCAGACCCGGGGCAAGAGCCTGCGCCTCTATCTCAGCGGCGTCCTGACTGGCATATTTATCAGCTTTATCGGCTATCTTTCTACACTGCCTGGACAGGCCGGCCCGGAACAGGATGACGCCGCCACTGCACCCGCGGTCGCGAAAGCACCCAAACCGAGCTTTAGTTTTTATCGTCTGCTCCCCGAACAGACGCTGGAGGTAGAGGACATCGTGGAGCCTGCCGCAGACATTAGCTCTCCACCCCCACCCGCCACTCAAGCGTCATTCCTGTTGCAAGCCGGTTCGTTCCGTCAGCGTGAGGATGCCGAGCGCAGGCGGGCTGAGCTGCTGCTGTTGGGTCTGGAGCCGAGAATAAAGGAGTCGAATCGGGATACTGGCATGTGGCACCGGGTCTATCTGGGGCCATTCAGTTCCCACAAAGATATGACAAAAGCCCGCAGCCTGACGGCAGGGCAGGGTATAGACACACTCGTACTAAAACGCGGTGAACCCTGAAAAAAGTCCGGCACCTTGAATTTTACCCCTGGAGCCCCATATCCAACCGATGCGGGCGGCCTTTTTAACAAAGCATTCCCACAGGAGACAAACCGTGGAACAGTTCCGAGGCACAACCATACTTTCCGTACGCCGCGGCAACAGCGTCGTTATCGGCGGCGACGGCCAGGTGTCCATGGGCAATACCGTTATGAAAGGCAATGCCCGCAAGGTGCGACGCCTTTACCAGGAACGGGTTATCGCAGGGTTCGCAGGGGGCACGGCCGACGCCTTCACCTTGTTCGAACTGTTTGAGGCACAGCTCGAAAAACACCAGGGACATCTCGTGCGAGCCGCCGTGGAGCTGGCTAAGGCCTGGCGCACAGAAAGAGCGCTGCGCCGCCTGGAAGCGCTACTGGCTGTCGCTGACAAGGACACCTCGCTGGTGATCACGGGTAACGGCGACGTTATCGAGCCTGAGGACAACCTAATCGCCATCGGCTCCGGAGGGCCTTTTGCCCAATCAGCCGCCCGCGCGCTGCTCGACCACACGGAAATGGACGCGCGCAGCATAGTGTCAACAGGTCTGGGTATCGCTGGAGATATCTGCATCTACACCAACCACAACCAAACAATTGAGCAACTGGATTACTAGGCCACCGTATGTCCAACATGACCCCCCGCGAAATCGTCCATGAACTGGACAAACACATCATCGGACAGGACGCCGCCAAGCGCGCCGTGTCCATCGCGCTGCGCAACCGCTGGCGACGCATGCAGTTACCCGAAGAACTGCGCAACGAGATTACGCCAAAGAACATTCTTATGATCGGTCCCACCGGCGTAGGAAAGACAGAAATCGCTAGACGGCTGGCCAAGCTATCCAATGCGCCCTTTGTCAAAGTGGAGGCGACCAAATTCACGGAAGTCGGTTATGTTGGTCGCGATGTCGAGGGTATAGTGCGCGACCTGGTGGACGTTTCCATAAAAATGTATCGGGAGCAGGAGATGTCTCGGGTTCGGTTCCGGGCCGAGGAAGCCGCGGAAGATCGCATACTCGATATACTGCTGCCCCCCGCGAGAGACGCTGAAGGGGACACCGGCTCATCCACGCGACAGTTGCTGCGCAAAAAATTGCGAGAAGGTGACTTGGACGAAAAAGAAATCGAAGTGGAAATCAGTGCAACCATGCCCTCTATGGAAATCATGGCGCCGCCGGGCATGGAAGAAATGACCAGCCAGCTGCAAAGCATGTTTTCCAACATGGGCCGGCAACAGAGTAAAACTAGAAAAATGCCGGTAAAGGCTGCCTTAGAAGCGCTTTGTGATGACGAGGCAGCCAAGCTGATCAACGAAGAGGAGTTAAAACAAAACGCAGTGACAGAAGCAGAACAGAACGGCATCGTATTCATTGACGAACTGGACAAGGTAGCGAAGCGCTCGGAAGGCGCTGGCGCGGATGTATCCAGGGAAGGTGTGCAACGTGACCTTCTGCCCTTAATTGAGGGATCGACCGTGAGCACAAAGCACGGCATGATCAAAACCGACCACATCCTGTTCATTGCGTCTGGCGCATTCCATCTAGCTCGGCCATCAGACCTTATTCCAGAGTTGCAAGGACGCCTGCCCATACGCGTCGAACTGAGTGCCCTATCCCCCGATGATTTTGAACGAATACTGACGGAGCCCAGCGCCTCCCTCACTGAGCAATATCAGGCCCTGATGGCGACCGAAGGGCTGGACGTCGCGTTCAGCGATGACGGCTTGCGCCGGATCGCAGAGACAGCCTGGCATGTCAATGAACGCACAGAGAACATTGGGGCACGTCGGCTACATACCGTTATGGAAAGGCTTATGGAAGAGATCTCCTTTGATGCAACAGATGCTGGCCTCAAGGAAAGCTCCCTGCTGGTCGATGCAAACTATGTAGACAAGCAGCTGCAGGCCCTGAGCTCCGACGATGACCTCTCTCGCTTTATTCTCTAGTCGCCGATGACTGTGCCGCCAAAACCAACGTCCATCCAGTTACACAGTCGTTCGCGACAACTGGAGCTCCATTACGAGAGCGGGCAAACTTATCGCCTCAGCTGCGAGTATCTGCGCGTGTACTCGCCCTCCGCCGAGGTCATGGGCCACGGCCCGGGACAGGAGGTGTTGCAGACGGGCAAGCTAAAAGTGGGGATCAACGCCATCAATCCGGTGGGAAATTATGCTTTACAACTGGTTTTCGACGACGGCCACGATACCGGGCTCTATTCGTGGGCCTACCTGCACGAGCTCTGCATCGAGCAGAGTGCACGATGGCAGGCTTATCTCGACCGACTCAGTGACGCCGGCGCAAATCGTGATCCGGAAGTTCAGGTGCTGAGACTCGGGAATTAGACCCCCGAAATGCCCGTAGCAGGAACATCCAGCCCGATAACTGCGCTTGCGAACACGGGCGCTACCTGACCCGAGGCAGTCATCAGGCTATACTGCATTGCGATTTTCTTATTTCACCGAGGCACCATGAGCGACAAGGACACCACCCACTTTGGCTTCAAAGAGGTAAAAAAAGATGCCAAGGCAGGCTTGGTAGCCGACGTATTCCATTCGGTAGCAGCCCGTTACGACCTGATGAACGACCTCATGTCCGGAGGCATTCATCGCATCTGGAAGCGTTTCACAATCGAGCTGAGTGGGGTGCGCAAGGGCAACGCCGTATTAGATATCGCAGGCGGAACCGGCGATCTCGCAGCGCGTTTTGCTGAACTGGTCGGATGCGAGGGGCGCGTGGTACTGGCGGACATTAACGAGTCCATGCTACAGGTCGGCCGCGACAAACTACTGGACACGGGCCGCCTGGGCAATATCGAATTCGTGCAAGCCGACGCCCAGTTTCTGCCCTTCCCCGACGATAGCTTTGATTGTGTCACCATCGCCTTTGGCCTGCGCAACGTCACCGATAAGGACCTTGCCCTGCGGTCCATCCTGCGCGTACTAAAGCCCGGTGGGCGCTTACTGGTGCTGGAGTTTTCCAAGCCCGAAAATGAATTACTGAGCCAGGCCTACGATACCTATTCCTTCCGAATACTTCCGTTCATGGGTCGACTGGTTGCCAACGACAGTGACAGCTATCAATACCTCGCTGAGTCCATACGCAAACATCCCGATCAGGAAACTCTGCTGGACATGATTGAAGATGCGGGCTTTGCGCAATGCCAATTTCACAATATGACCGGAGGGATTGTGGCATTACACCGGGGCGTCAAACCCTGACATGCCTGATCCAACCCTACACACTGCGGCTCTGGCTGCTCTGGAGGCAGCTGCAAACCGTGCACTGGCCCTCTCTGAGCAGGGCACAGCCGTCCTCGAACCACTCGCTGGCTCGGTATTCGCCTGCCATTGCACAACGCCGGAGCTCGATTTTTACCTCCACCTGGAAACTGACGGTGTCCGGCTAACGGGCGTTTACGAGGGGGCCGTTACGGCACGCATCACCGGCAGCGCCTCGGACTTCAGCGAACTGGCGACCTCCGAAGATGCCGCGGCCACGCTGATCAATGGCAATCTGACACTGGAGGGCAACAGCGCGCCGCTGATCGAGTTTCAGCACATCCTTGCCGATCTGAATATCGACTGGGAAGCACCACTGGTATCTTCTCTGGGGGATGTGGCGGGACACCAGATCGCGGAAATCCTGAGGGGTGTATTCTCCTGGGGAAGACAAGCATCAAGCGGCCTCGCGCGGCAAGTGGAGGAGTTTATTCACGAGGAGGCCCGTCTCAGCCCGCCAAGACTGGAGGTAGAGGATTTTTACCGGGACATAGCAGAGCTTGTGATGCGAGTGGATAGATTGCAATCGCGTGTAGAACGCATCAACCGAAAACTGCAGAAATCATAAACCGTGTCTCGCGCCCTTCGACTTGTAAAGATTTTACGAACCGCTGGCCGGTACCGACTGGACGAATTCGTAGACGAGAAAAAACTGCCCCTGCCCGCGCGCCTGGCTCTGCGACTCTCACCGTGGCGTTACGGGAAGCCGCCAGTGGAATCACGGGGTATTCGCCTGCGCCTTGCACTGGAAGAGCTCGGCACGGTTTTCATCAAGTTCGGCCAGGCTCTCTCCACTCGCCGCGACCTCTTACCCAGCGATATAGCCGACGAGCTGGCCCGGCTGCAGGACGATGTGCCGCCTTTCCCGGAGCAGCAGTCTGTCGCCATTATCGAAGAAGCCCTAGGCAAGACCGTGGGCGAGATTTTCGGGAGCTTTGACCCTGCGCCCATGGCATGTGCCTCAATCGCGCAAGTTCATAGCGCCACATTACATGGTGGCGAAAAAGTCGTGGTAAAGGTGGTGCGCCCCGATATTGAGCCGGTCATTCGTGAAGACATTGCATTGATGTTCACTCTGGCAAAACTGGTTGAGCGGTATCATCCTGATGGCCACCGACTGCGACCGGTGGAGGTTGTAACAGACTACGAGTTGGTCATCCTCGACGAACTGGATATGTCACGGGAAGCGGCCAATACCAGCCAGCTAAGGCGCAACTCCGAAGACAAAAAAATGCTGTATGTACCCGAAATATACTGGGACTATAGCTGCAGCAACGTGCTTACCATGGAGCGTATTTTCGGCATTCCGGTAACAGACATTGAGACGCTGCGCGCAAAAGGCACCGACCTTAAACTGCTCGGTGAGCGTGGTGTTGAGATTTTCTTCACCCAGGTTTTCAACGACAGTTTTTTCCACGCCGACATGCATCCGGGCAACATTTTTGTGGATGCATCCGACCCAGAGAACCCCACTTATATCGGCGTGGATTGCGCCATCGTGGGTAGCCTGTCAGATGCGGATCAGTACTACCTCGGCCGCAACTTGCTGGCTATATTCCGGCGAGACTATCGCGAGGTGGCCCAACTGCACGTGGAATGCGGCTGGGTTCCCCCCGATACCCGGGTGCAGGATTTTGAATCTGCCATGCGCGCTGTTTGCGAGCCCATTTTCGAGCGGCCCATCAGCGAGATTTCTTTTGGGCAATTATTAGTCTACCTGTTCCAGACCGCAAGCCGATTTGATATGGAAGTACAACCCTCTCTTGTACTACTGCAAAAAACTCTTCTGAATATCGAAGGGCTTGGACGCCAGCTTTATCCGGAGCTCAACCTGTGGGATACAGCCCAACCCTTCCTGGAAGATTGGGTCGAGCGTCGTTATTCGCCCCAAGCTATGTTGCAGCGGCTCCAACATCATGCACCGTCCTGGATTGAGCAATTACCCCAGCTTCCTGAGGCACTGCTGGAATCGCTGCAACAGACCCAACATAAGCCAAGGCTCCCGGTAGCAAGCCGACAAAGGCGAAAACGGCAGAGCAGACAACCTCTGCTCGGTGGCGTCCTGCTTGCAACAGCCGCGTTTACCGCTATCCCCGGTGGCTTACAGATCGTCGCGGAGGCACCTGCAGCATCATGGTTGCTGGCCCTCACGGGGATCTGGTTGCTGTTGCCCCGCAGGCGCTAAAGTGTGTCCCATCTCGCCTTGTGGCATACTGCAGCACTCAAAAGGTGGTGTTAATGACTGAAACTATCACATTGCTGCAAGGCGTCAATTGGAACGAACAGGGGTTGATTCCAGCAATCGCGCAGGACTGGCAGACCGGTGACGTGTTGATGCTGGCCTGGATGAATGAAGAGGCCTTGGCCCTGACGATCGAAGAGGGCAGAGCCGTATACTGGTCGCGGTCGCGACAGGCGTTGTGGCGCAAAGGCGAAGAATCCGGTCACGTACAAACGCTCAGAGAGCTGCGCATAGACTGTGACGCCGACACAATCCTTATGAAAGTTGATCAAGTCGGCGGGATTGCGTGTCACACGGGAAGGCGGGCATGTTTTTTCAAAAAACTTGATGAGAATGCCTGGCAGATTACAGAAGAGGTCCTGAAGGATCCCCGCGATATTTACGGCCTGAAACCATGAGCGTCGTATTGGAACAACTCGCAGAAATCCTTAAAGATCGGAGGGAGGGTAATCCGGAGGAATCCTATGTCGCAAGCCTGCATCACAAAGGCCTGAACAAGATTCTCGAAAAAGTAGGCGAGGAGACTACCGAAGTCATACTCGCCGCCAGAGACGTTGACCAAGGTGCAGACAGCAAGGTTGTAGTCAGTGAAGTCGCCGACCTGTGGTTCCATACACTTGTTATGCTGTCGCATCTCGGCCTCGACGCTTGCACCGTTCTCGAGTGTCTTGAGGATCGTTTTGGAATGTCCGGTATCGCCGAAAAAGCGGCTCGCGATGCAGGTAATAAATGATAATTCATTCAAGTAGCAGGAGAAGGCAATGGGTTTCGGAGGAATAAGTATTTGGCAGCTGCTAATCGTGCTGGCCATCGTGATCATGCTCTTTGGCACCAAGCGGCTGCGCACACTGGGTAGCGACTTGGGAAGCGCGGTTAAAGGCTTTCGCAAAAGTATGTCAGACGACAGCGGGGCACCCGGGGCTGCTGACGATAATAGTGGCGAGCAAGATGCGTCAGCAAATACTGTAAACCAGGACAAGTAAGCCCTGCATGTTCGACAGCGGGTTCGCCGAACTGATCGTTATCGGTGTAGTCGCTCTGCTGGTCGTTGGCCCAGAACGCCTGCCTGAGACAGTTCGTACGGCTTCGCTCTGGCTGAACCGCATCCGCCGCGGCTTCAACGATATCAAGCGGGAGGTTAAACAGGAGTTACACAACGACTCCGTTATGCAAGAACTGCGCAAGACCGGTGAAGAGTTAAAACATGATGCCGCAGCAGTTCACCAAGACCTCAAAAAGACTGCGGAAATCGCAAAAAAGGAAGCGCCGGGCGTTAAATCCAGCGAGCCTGGAGATAATTCCATGGGACAGTCGAAGGAATGAACGACCCGGAGTCTAACGACCAGCCCATGCCGCTGGTCAGTCACCTGACGGAATTGCGCGACAAGTTGCTGCGCGCCATCCTCGCGATACTCATTATATTTATTGGCATTTTCCCGTTTGCCAATGATATTTACCTCGCCGTTTCAGAACCACTGCGGGCGCTGCTACCACCCGGAGCGAGCATGATCGCGACAGAGGTGGCTTCACCTTTTTTTGCGCCATTTAAACTGGCTCTGATGTCGGCATTGTTTCTGGCCATGCCTTACGTGCTCTATCAGGTATGGAGTTTTATCGCACCGGGTATGTACCGACATGAAAAGCGCCTCGCCGTGCCACTACTGGCTTCCAGCGTGATACTTTTCTATGCTGGCGCAGCGTTTGCCTACTTCGTAGTTTTCCCGCTGATTTTCGCTTTTTTCACCAGTGTTGCGCCCGACGACATTACCATCATGACGGATATCAACAGCTACCTGAATTTTGTGTTGAAGCTGTTTTTCGCCTTCGGTCTGGCATTTGAAATCCCGATAGCAGCGGTGCTGTTGATCTGGGCGGGTATCACCACACCCGAGACGCTAGCGGGGAAACGCCCCTATATCATCGTCGGCTGCTTTATTTTCGGCATGTTGCTCACGCCCCCAGATATCATTTCACAATCGCTTTTGGCAGTACCTATGTGGTTACTGTTTGAAGTGGGCGTGTACTTTGGCAAGCTGACTCGGCCTCGGTCGTCGAGCACGGGCAGTGAGCGCGATTCTGAATAATTTTCCGGAACAGAGACCGCAGTGATACCTCTCAACCGATATTAGCGCTTCGCCATCAAGCCACCATCAGCCACGAGCGTAATACCGGTAGTGAAGGATTCAGACGCGAGGTAGAACACGGGGTTCAGAATTTCCTCCGTTTCTGCCACACGGGGAATCAGCGCCGCGGCCACCATTCCTTCACCGTAACCCGGGATGGCCTCGATAGCACCATCGGTCAGGTCTGAGTGATAACTGCCCGGCGCCAGCGCGTTAACCCGTATATTCCAATCAGCCCATTCCTGCGCCATTACCTCTGTCAATGCTTTCAAGCCCGCCTTGGTTGCGGCATACACGCCCGAGTAAGCCGGCGTTGACAGGGCGGCCACGGACAAAACATTGATCACACAACCGCCGCCCTGCTCACCCATGCGCGGCGCAATCCGCGAAGCCAGATACCAGGGCCCTTTCAGGTTAACATCCAGCATCTTGTCGAAAGCCTCTGGCGAAATATCCGACAGCGCACCAAAAGCGACGTTGGTGCCGGCATTGTTCACAAGGATATCGACCCGACCGAAACGCGCGTAAGCTGCCTCAATAAGACCATCAATATCAGATAGATTACCCATGTGAGCGGCACGAGCGAATGCCTCCCCCCCCAGGCCTTCGATTTGGCGCACCACGCTTTCACACGAGTCTATCTTGCGGCTTGCAACCACCACCCGAGCGCCCTCCGCAGCAAAACCCAGCGACATCGCCCTGCCCAGGCCCCTGCTGCCGCCCGTTACGATCACAACTTTGTCATTGAATTTTCCAGCCATGCGCTTTTCTCCTGTTCCAGGACGAAGGTTGTGAAACCGTGACGTTCTATTTGGTCGAATTAAGAATTACACTATCAGAACATCGCCACATCTCCACGGATTTACCCTATGAAGCCTGCGACGGTCAATTTTTTTGAGCCGACTGGTATATTTCATGCCAGCTATTCATGCGCAATGAAAGCCTGATGCCGCCCCGTGCGAAAGAAGGTCTGCGCTCTTTGGCCCCCGTACTGGGGCTGCTGGTCAACTACAAACGCCGTGTTGTCGGGGCCAGTCTGGCATTACTGTTTACAGCGGCGGCAACATTATCGATGGGTCTCGGCGTACAGGTCCTGATAGACGAGGGTTTTGGCGGTGGCTCGAACAACAGCCTGAAGGGTGCCATAGCTCTCTTTTTCGCGATTGCCGCAGCCATGGCCTTTGGTACCTTCATCCGCTTCTATCTCGTTTCCTGGCTGGGTGAAAGGGTGAGTGCCGATATACGTAAGCAAGTGTTCGACAATATCGTGCGACTGCACCCGGGATTTTTTGAAACTAACCGCAGTTTAGAGATCATGTCTCGTATTACAACGGACACGACCCTGCTGCAAACTATCATAGGCTCATCATTCAGTATGGCGCTGCGCTCAAGTCTGACCACCACAGGCGCCCTGGTCATGATGTTCATCACAAACCTGAAGCTAAGCATGATTATTGCGCTGGGTGTGCCGCTGGTGCTGTTGCCCATTTTGGTGTTCGGACGGCGAGTCAGGAGACTATCCAACCAGAGCCAGGACAGCATCGCGAGTGTCGGCAGCTACGCGGGGGAGGTGATACAAAATATCCGTGTGGTACAAAGTTATACCCGTGAAGAATTTGAGTCTGACGCTTTCAATCACGAGGTAGAGCGCGCCTTTAGCATAGCGCAGAGACGAATATGGCAACGCTCAATGCTCGTTTGTGGTGCCATATTGTTACTGTTTGCTGGCATGTCCGGCATGTTGTGGGAGGGTGGCCAGGACGTCATCACCGGGCAAATGAGCGGTGGCGAACTCGGAGCCTTCGTATTCTACGCCATCATGGTCGGTACAGGCCTCACCACAATCTCAGAGGTCTGGGGTGACCTGCAACGGGCAGCCGGGGCTGCCGAACGTCTGGTTGAGCTCATCCATACAGAGAGCCTGATAAATGATCCTGAGGGGACCGTAACCGCGACAAGCAGCGAGCAACCGGAGCTGCGAATAGACCGGGTGACGTTTTGCTATCCCACTCGGCCGGAACAGGCCGCGCTCGAGAATTTCACCCTCGACATAAAGGCAGGCAAAAGTCTCGCCCTCGTCGGGCCCTCAGGAGCAGGCAAATCTACGGTTTTCGAGTTGTTGTTGCGCTTCTACGACCCCGCGATAGGGCGCATACTCCTGGATGGCCAGGACATCAGGGGTTTCAGCTTGCAGCAGCTTCGAGAAAACGTCGCGCTGGTGCCGCAGCAGCCGGCTCTCTTCACCGGTGACGTGCGCTACAACATCGCCTACGGGAAACCCGACGCCTCAGATGACGAAATACGAGCTGCGGCATGTGCCGCTCATGCCCATGACTTTATCAGCGCACTGCCCGACGGTTACCAGAGTCATCTCGGGGAGATGGGTGTTCGCCTGTCCGGTGGCCAGCGCCAACGCATCGCCCTCGCGCGTGCCATTCTCAACAATCCAAAGATTCTACTGCTGGACGAAGCTACCAGCGCGTTGGATACGGAGAGTGAGTACCAGGTTCAGCTCGCACTGCAGGAGCTGATGCAGAACCGGACCACGGTAATTATCGCCCACCGCCTGTCGACCATACTTCACGCAGACAAAATTGCCGTGCTCGATGCTGGACAACTGGTCGCCACCGGTAGCCACTCGCAGCTACTGGAAGAGTGCGAGCTTTATGCGAGACTTGCCAACCTCCAGTTCCGAGAGCCCGGGCTCACTAACGGCGGGCCTCCCGGCTCAGCAGGCGCATCCGGTCCTTACGTGCCTGGTTGACCTGTGACAGATCATCCAGTGTCTCGAGGGAGATTTCAGCGATGTCTCCAAGCAGACGAAAAGTAAGCCGCGTATTGTTAACGGCACAGCGGACCGGGGCAGACAAAGGTGCCTTCTGGAAGTAACCCAAGGCGTCATTCAATGCGTCTCGCGCATGGGTTTCTGCAGTGCTGCGGGCTGAGTCATAGGCGATAGACACCACTTCAAAAGACTCCATAACCGCATCGAGACTGACCCACTCTACCATGGTGCCATGCTCTACCGACCGGCGCACGCCTCTGCGTATTTTGCGCGCCATGTTGCGAAACTCTCTTTGTACTTGTGGTCCGAATACTGAGTCTGAAACACCGCGCAATTTGTCATCCTCGGACAGTTCGAACCAGTCGCGCGGAGTCAGGGTTGCCTCGACTTTTGGAAAAACCAGTTTTTCCTCAACATTCATATGCTCGTAAATATGACTGATGTACTCGCGGCCGCGGGTAACTACTTCCGACCCAGCGGCTTCCCCCGAGCGCCAGTTTTCGATGAGCTTAAGCAATTGCCGCCCAACCCGTGCCGTGTTGTCATGATCGCGCTGCAGCGTGTCCACATCATCCAGAGCACCGGGATCAATCTCTGCAACACGGGCATAGATCAAGTCCTCCCGAGGGTGATGAAAACGGTCGGGCCAGGTGACCATATAATCCATCACCTCATATACAACGTGCGTATCGACCACCTCACCACATTCAATTGCGCCCAGCTGCTCCTTGAACACTTGCATGACCATAGACATATGCACATGCTCTGCGTACAGCGCTCTCATCAGAGGCTGAGATGACCTAGCAGGAGAGGCGTTCTTTTTGATATCTCCGCCCCTTATCGTCTCTCCCATGTTTACCTCCCTGAAAATTTCTTCTCATTAGTTTATTAAGCCTTTGCACCCAGACAGTCTTCAACACGAATGCAATAATGCCACACGTTGCGTAACACTATAGCAGAGACGCGTGGCGCATTTTTACCGCAAGATCAACGCACAAAGAAAATGGCTTGGTCGGCAATACTTATCCTGCCGCGTCTGAAATATTTGTAGCGTCATCCGCCCCACCGAGGACAGCCGGACCATAGCCCTCTATAAATTCAATCGGCATACGACGGGGCTTTCCACTGGAAATCTCAATACAAGCGAAGCTCATCCGAGCCCGCAGAAGAGTGGCGCCGTCCGCCGGGCGGATCACCTGAAAGGCTCGACGCATGGTAATCCTCTCGTCCCAGTCGGTTATCCAGGTGGCCAACAGCACCTTTTCGCCCTCTCGGGAGGACCGCAGGTAATTAAACTCACTGCGTATAATCACCATAGCCCTGTCTAATGCCCGATACCGCTCCAAATCGAGACCAAGAGAGACTGAATGCGCCCAGGCAACTTTTTGGCACCAGTCGACATAGACGCCATTATTGGTGTGATGAAGGCCATCGATATCTTGCGGCTGTACCTGCACAGACAGTGTGTAGGGATCGCGAAAATCCAATAGCCCCTCCGCTGCTTCCTCATTCATCGTGCATTTCCCCGGATAACGGCTTATGCGCCCTCGCTCGGTTTAAGGGCAGTCTATGAAAATAGACTGTTTGCGCCCATTGCGAGCGTCGGCGTCAGTGCCGCCGCGCGGCGTTTCGCGATAAACGCTTTGTCTTTCCCTGCCGCTGCGCATCATTCTAGCCTCGGCACCTGCCGCTGGCTACGTCTGATGAGAGTTACGCTGGGCCACGTCAATCCGCCTACCTGCTTGAAAAGAGGGCATGAGGCACTGACACCGGTCTGACAAGCCACAGTAGTTCGCGTAGCATCCGCAACAGGGGCGACTCAATCCACCCCGTGAACACAGATGAGACGATGAAACAAACAGTTGAACTGGCGGCACACTACTACCTCGACAATTTTCTGAGACTGTGCAGCACGGTCGACGCTCGCTATGGCGATCTTCTCACTGGTGACGAACGGGCGGTGCTCGAGTGCTTCCATAAGCTCTCATTCGGCAGTCAGTGTCTTTACATCCGTTTAATCTCGCGCACGG